>CADCQD010000213.1 GCA_902803485.1 uncultured Eubacteriales bacterium
ATCTCTCATCAGCATCTGAATCAAGTATACTCTCTTCATCCCGGCGAAATAATGAATTATTCAAAGAAATCATTAGAAAAAGTTGAGGTGCGGACATAGAAAAGGTGCCAGGTACCTTTACGGAAACATTACAAAGGTGCCAGGTACCTTTACGGAAACATTACAGGCGCATTGCGGAAACATTGCAATGCAGGCGATAATGTAACAATAACGTAAAGGTACCTGGCACCTGATGTAATATTTCAGGTTATTTGTTTGCCAGGAATTCGGCGTACTGCGTATTCATCTCGGCGATGATTTCGTCAATGCCGTTCTCCTTCAGCTCATCGATCAGTTTCTGGTTGGTTTCTTCCACATCAACCTGGCCATACAGCAGGTTCTTGCGGTACTGGCCGACGATGGCGGTGCAGGCCATGTACTGGTCGCTGACGTTTGACGAGTCAAAGATAAAGCCCATGCCGTCTGAGAAGGTCTTGTCGGTGTTGTCCCAGAATTTTTCGATGTCTTTGTAGTAATCCGCGTAATCCGTGTTGAACGGCGGCATCAGGGTCTGGTTCGGATAGAACCAGGGCGCGCCGCAGTGCCAGCCGGAATTGGTGGAATCTACACCTTCCGCGTACCAGGCGCAGCCGTTCTCGTCCTTGGTGTACTGCTGTCCTTCGATGCCGAGGCCCATAAAGGTGGCAAGAACCGGGTCGGTATACAGAAGGTTCAGGAGCTTCATTGCCGCGTCCGGATTCTTGCTGATGCTGGAGATCAGCCATGCAGCGCCGACATTTGAGTTCGAGCAGTAGGAATCGGAAAGCTGGAATACCGCCATCTCAAGCGTGGGGTTCAGGTTCCTCATCAGCGCGTGGCAGTAATCCATGGAATATACTTCGTTGAAGTAGCCGCCCATGATGCCGTTATTTACAGCGTCACCGGGGATCACGAAGCTGTTGACCGGGTCGTCAATATAGTAGCCGCTGTCTGCCCATCTCTTGCAGCGGTCGATGTATGCTTTCCACTCGTCGGTTTCGTAGAAGTTGACGATCTCTTTCTGGTCAACGCCGTAGTTCATCAGAACGCCGAGGGCATTGTCATCGCCCAGATTGTCGATCTTCTCCAGCTTCGGCTGGTTGTTGTCGTTGATCCAGCACATTTCCGGATGCGCCTCTTCTGCCTTTGCCAGGATCTCATCCAGCTGCTCTTCCGTGATCTTTGTATCCGCAAGATCCATTGCGCCGATTTCTTCCGCAATGTCTTTTCTCATGACATAGACCATGAATCCGCCGAATGCGTCTGCCACAGGCAGAGCGTACTGTTCGCCCTTTACCTGGACTGCTTTATACGCCTGCTCCGGGAACAAGGAGAACAGCTCCGGATATGTGTCACGATAAGGCTCCAGAGAGATGCACTGATCGTTCTTTACCAGGCTGCTGACATTCGAATACCATCTGGACGTGAACAGGTCAATGGGATTGCTGGAATCCGTCAGCATGTTCGTGAGTACAGTACCTCTCTGGCTGAACTCGATGCATACGAATTCGACCTGGACACCGGCATTAATGGATACCAGGTACTCGTTCACTGCCTTCTGTACGTCTTCCTGCGCGTGCATATCCGCCGCGGGCGCGATGTCCATCTTCAGGACCGGCCAGTCGGACGGATCTGCCGCCGCCTCTTCTGCTTCTTCAGCGTCACCCTTCTGGTCCGTTTCAGCACCGGCATTCTGCCCGGACGGTCCGACTTCTACGCAGGCCGCCATTGAAAAAGCCATGACCAGCGCAAGGACGATTGCCAAAAACTTCTTCATGTTTCATTCCTCCTTTTTCTTTTCCTAGCCTTGATCTACCCCCCCTTGGCTAAGTTTATATTCAAGACGTTTTCCACGTCTTAGGGCACAACTGTCAACCCTTCACCCCGCCGATGACGATTCCACGCACAAAGGACTTCTGGAAGAAGGGATAAATGACCATGATCGGCACGACCGCGACTACGGCTATGGCCATACGTACGCCCATACTGGGCAGGTTCATCGCGAATTCCGTCATCGCTGCAGAAGCATTCTCCTTCAGGAACTGGATGCTGCTCTGCATGGCGTTCAGTACATTCTGGATCGTATATAAGTCCCGCTTTACGCTGATATAGTACAGGCCGTTGATCCAGTCATTCCAGTAGCCCAGCGCCGAAAACAGAGAGATGGTCGCGATCATGGGCTTGCTGAGCGGCAGATAGATATGGAACAGCATCCTGGCCTGGGAGCAGGAATCCATCTCCGCGGCCTCGCAGATCTCCATGGGCACATTGGCCATGAAATATGTCCGGATCAGGATGACGTTAAACGCGCTCATGAGAAGGTTCGGACAGATCAGGCCCCAGACGGTATCACGCACATGCATCAGCTGGCTCCACACCAGATACGTCGGGATCATGCCGCCGGAGAAAAGCATGGTGAAAAACACCACAAAGGTCAGGAACCTTCTGCCCGGCAGATCCTTTTTCGAGAGCAGGTACGCCACAAAAATCGTGATAAAAGTGCTGACGAAAGTCCCGATGGCGGTGACGAGGAACGTCATACCGTAGGCCTTCAGGATCCTTCCGGAGGAAAGCAGCAGGAAACGGTACGCCGCATTGCTGAATTCCCTCGGGAAGAAGGAATAGCCGTATTTCATGATGGCGTCTTCACTGGTCACTGATGACATGATCAGAAGGATAAACGGGAGCACCGCGCTCAGTGTCAGGAGAGACAGTATGATATTGGCAAATACACGAAAGCCTTTTCCTTTTCCGGCCATACCGCACCTCCTTTCCCTAGAACAGCGAGCTCTCCGGCTCGATCTTCCTGACAATGGCATTTGTGCCAAGGACGAAGACAAAGCCGAGGATCGACTGCAGGAAACCCGCGGCCAGAGAGCGGCCCACGTCATGGTCCTGCATCAGCGCGCGGTACACATAGGTGTCAATGGTCGTCGTTACGTCATACAGCGCGCCATTATCCATCGGCACCTGATAAAACAGGCCGAAGTCGGAGGCGAACATCCGTCCCAGGCTCATGATGAGAAGAATGATCACCGTCGGCCGGAGCAAAGGAAGCGTCAGCTTCGTGATCTGCTGCCAGACGGTGGCGCCGTCCACGACCGCGGCCTCGTAATACGTCTTATCGAAGCCGATGATGGTGGCATAATAGATGATGCTCTGGAAGCCGAAGCTTTTCCAGAGATGAACGATCGTGAGAATAAAGGGCCAGTATTTCGGCTCTGTATACCAGTTGATGGCGGTACCGCCAAGCGGCTCGATTATGGATTTGTTCATGAAGCCGGTATTCGGCGTCAGGACCGCGTAGACCAGATAGCCCACCAGCACCATACTGATCAGGTGCGGGATCAGGATCAGCGTCTGGTACGTCTGCTTCAGCCGGCTGCTCCGCACTTCACCCAGCAGGATCGCGACAAAGATCGCGAATACCGTTCCCAGGATAATGAATACGATATTGTAAAGGATCGTATTTCTGAACATGATCTTCGCCCATTTGGAGCCGAAGAGGAATGTGAAGTTGCTGACGCCGTTCCATGGGCTTTTAAAAATGCCCTTTGCGAAACTGTAGTTTTTGAAAGCCAGGGTCAGGCCGATCATCGGGAAATAGTTATTGATGATCAGATAAGCAAATCCCGGAAGGGCCATTACATAGAGCCAGGCGTATTTTTTCAGACGTCTGGCTGTGGATTTCTGCGTTTTCAATTGTCGTATGTTCTCAGTCCGGGCCATAACCGCTCCCTCCTGCTTTCCGGTCCAGTCAGATCCTTAAAATTCCGCGATGCCGCGCTTCTGGCATTTTCAACGGAAGATCAGCATAAGAAAATCCCTGATGGCGCGGCGCCAGACCCGCCACTCATGGCGGCCGGGATAAGTGCGCGCGATATAATTGATGCCCTTTGCTTCACACAGGGCCGTCTCCTCCATAAACAAGGGAATACTCGCTTCCTGCTCTCCCATTGCCCGGAAGAAGACCTTCAGATTCTTATTAAAGGTTTCCGCGTCATCCAGCGCGGAAAGATACGGCTGCGGCCGTATCCCGTGATGCCTGGGAGCCAGGAATCCGGTGAAGAGGCCGGCATAGCTGAAGACTTCCGGATGTTCCATCACAAAGCGCGCGCCCTGGAGCGATCCCATGGAAAGGCCGGCATAGGCCCGGTTTTCCTTCCCGGGGAGCACCCGGTAGCGCTTTTCAATGAAAGGAATGCAGTCCTGCATGATCAGATCCTGCATATAATCATCCAGCTGCTCCCAGCTGCCGTCCACGTTCATCTGCACCATACCGCTGTTCATAACGATGATACAGGGTTCGGCCTTGCCTTCCGCCAGGAGATTGTCGACAATATAGTTGATTTTCCCCTGGTATGCCCAGACGGTCTCGTTTTCGCCGCCGCCGTGCTGCAGATACAGCACCGGATACTTCCGTTCCGGTTCTTCCTGATAGAACGGCGGGATATAGACAAGGCAGCACTCATATTCGCCGGTCACCGTTGATTTGTAATATTCCCGGACAAAGCTGCCGTGCGGAACGTCCTTCAGCGTCATCCACTCCGCGTCCTCCTCCGGAATGTCCACATAATTGATGTGGCGGTTGTCTCCGAAACCGATGGGCGCCAGCGGATTCAGCACCTGAATGCCGTCTACCTTGAAAATGATCCGCTGGAATCCGGGGGTCTGATAAGGAAGATTACCGGTCCAGACGCCGCGTCCGTCATCGGTGAGCTCCACCCAGGTATCCGTATTCCCGGCTTCCACTTTCTTCGCGCCGACTGCGATCATGGTCACGTCTACGCTTCCGTCCGCGCGGATCACCGCGCCGTCGCCAATGGTTCCTTTTTCACCGGGCACATGCGCGCCAACGGCCACCTTCGCCTGGCGGTTGAAGGCCAGCGGCCTGGCTTCAAAGGCCTGATTCTTTCTTAATGATTCCGGAATATTCATATTGATCCTTTCATCTGAAGTTCCGCACCGCCCGGAACATGCGTTTATTCCGCTTCCTGATACATTTTCTGTATGCTTCCGGTATAGATCCGTTCACTTTCCTCCGCGTCAAGGAAAGGACAGAAGCGGTATCCGAAGGTCTCTTCCCGGGTGGTTCTGGCCACCACATAGCCGCTGACGCCGCCCTCCACAGAGATATAGACGGTTTTCACAGGCAGGCAGTTCTTTACGAGCCTTCCGATGTCAGACTGGGTGATGGAATTGCCGCAGGCAAACGCCAGATCCTCAGTCAGCGCCACAAAGTGCAGCCGGTGGGTCTTCGTTCCGACAGCCTTCAGATCGTTCTCCTTCCCTCCTCCGGATACGTGAGGCGGCACGCGGGAAACACCCTCCCGGAAGATCTCATCGCTCCGGATCGCCAGATGTTCCGTACTGCAGTCAATATCACGGATCAGCCGGACCGCGTCATTGGCCTGCAGGCCGGACAGCCAGTCTAACAGCTTATCCTGCGCTTCCTCCGGGAGCGGCACCTTCTCCTGTTTCAAAGTCCCGTCCACCACATGGAAAGACTGCAGGTCGCCGTTGATGAGAGGAGACCGGTCTCCGGAAGCATCGATCAGATATGGCGCGATAAAGTCACCGCCATAGAACTCCTCCAGTTTCGCGCTGACCGCGCCGTGGATATCTCCGGAGATATGGCTGTCCACCATGGTCGAATAGAAAACGCCCTGCATTCCATAGTTCAGCATCGCCGCCATGGGCTTGTTCTCCAGATCGCGGACCAGTAAAATGAACAGTTCATTTTCATCATACATATTCACGTTCGCGCCCATGGGCACACCATTCACCACCGTCATATCCTTATTGATGCCGATCATGCTGGGGATCGAGCCCCAGCCGATCCTGGCAGGCTTCAGACCGGCAATGGCCTGGCCCGCGCCTTGAAAGATCTGGTCATGAATGCAGTCACGGACCTGAAGAAGAAAATCCGGCCGGGCATCCTTCGGGATATCCGGGGGATCACTGACGATACTGGAATGATTCTGGGTCCCTCCCAGGATCATATCGGTAGGTTTGATGCCATAAGCCTCAGACAGCCGCTCCCGGATCATAAAATAATCCGGGACATTGATCAGATCCGTTCCCACGATCAGCGCGGTCCGGCCGGTATCCGCGTCCCGGAGCGCCAGGATACGGGCATACAAACGATGCTTCACATCCTGAAACTGCTCCTTATTAAGCGTCCGGTATGCCGCGATCTGCTCCATGCTAGGACTGATGTCCACCTTCGCCGTTCCTGCAAGAATTCTTGTATCACTCATGTTCCACCTCTGCTCAGTTCTGTTGATCATCATCATAGGATGAAGCCGCTGGAGATCCGTCTCTCCGGCCTGGTGTCCAGGTTATCGAATTACCCCTCGTAAATGGACTCATGGGTCACCGGATCCCGGCGGAACTTTGAGATAAAGTCCCAGCTCAGCCTCGCCCATGACGCAGAGGGATGATGGGGCTGATTCTCCACAGCAATGTACCGGGTCCGGACCACCCCGTCCTTTCCTGGCACGTCGCCGAAATAATGCTTCGCCCCAAAATAAGTTTCAATATGTGTATTTGTCAGCGGAAGCCCGATGACACGTTCGCACGGATCCTCTGAATCCGCGCACTTTCGCAATGTATCTTCATCAATATCCGGAGTCTCATTCATCCGGGTAACAGGCCTCAGCATGGAGACATGTTCGTCAATATAATGTTCAAAAACCGGCGCGTAATTCTCATGATACAGAGGGATATGTTCCGGCTGCTCCGCCATGCCGATACAGTAGACCACCGGCACATGGGCACGGATCAACGCATCCGTCACAGGGTAGTCATACGCGATCATGAAAGACGGGCCGACGCCGGGGCGTCTGGGACCGCCGTCACCCGGCCGGATGCCGGAAGGACAGATCCCCGCGAAACGCTCGAAATGCGCGATGCCATTCCACTGGGAAAGAATACCGCCATGGGAAAACCCTGTCATATAGATCCTGGACTCATCCACCGGGTATGAACCGGTCAGCCGGTCCAGTAGCTCATACGGACGGTCACGGTCCATACGCGGCTCCCGGTCCGCGAATTCCACAGCCGGGATCACCTGGATCAGCTGTTCCTCCGCCGCCAGATGAGTAAACCCCAGAGTCTCCACAAAATAAAGGTTAGGATTTCCTCCATAAATGGTGAAAAGCATCGGATACTTCCGGCCGGGTTCCGGATGCAGCGGCGAGAAAACAATATAATCACCCTCAGGATCACTGACGTATTCCTTCTTCAGTCCCCGTTCCGCCCAGTACCGCAGCGTATCCTCACTCATACACTCCCCGGGATCACTATGAGCCAGGAAATGCTCGCCGAGCCGGAGGATCTCCGGCAGCATCCCGCTGTCCAGATACCGCTCAAAACTGAAATCCGGCGAACCCATCCGGTTATAAAAGTCCCGGACCGTCATTTCCGTATTTCCATCCACGATCTTGGAATCTAAAATCCTCTGTATATCCATATGATATTATCACCCGTTCTGACCCTTCGTTATAAAATCCTAACAGTCGAAATATAGCATCATTTCACGAATATGTCAACGCATCCGCTCAAATCCGCCGCCCCATTGTACAAAATGCACGAAAGGTGCCAGGTACCTTTACGGAAGCATTACAAAGGTGCCAGGTACCTTTACGGAAACATTACAGGCGCATTGCGGAAGCGTTGCAATGCAGGCGATAATGTAACAATAACGTAAAGGTACCTGGCACCTATGATAGGAAGTGGTGCCAGAATGCTCCGAATTCTTTTCTGGTGACTTCGCCGCCGCTGGACATGACCTGGTAGTCTTCGTCTTCCCAGCGGTACGCGATTTCTGTGAAGC
>CADCQD010000214.1 GCA_902803485.1 uncultured Eubacteriales bacterium
GGAACTCGTGGCCGGCGGCTATGACGCGAAGACTCCGGCCGCGATCGTCTATAAGGCCAGCTGGCCGGATGAACGAAGCTATATCTGTACCGTGGATACGATGGCGGACTGCGCAAGAGAGAACGATGTGACCAAGACCGCGCTGATCATTGTGGGAGACGCGGTGGCGCAGAGCGGTTACCGCAGATCTGACCTGTACAATCCGGGCTTTGCTACAGAATTCCGCCCTGCGAAGGAGTAAGTGATGCGGATACGCCTGATTTCTTATACACAAAACGGAAGGGATACGGCAGAACGCATCGCCGGTGTACTTACAGGAGCGGGGCATGAGTGCCTGAGGTATGCCCTGCCGAAGTTCCTTGGCGCGGGGGATGAAGTTTTAAGCGTCAAGGGACCGGCATGGGCGGAAGAGGGTTTCCGGGAAGCGGATGCCCTGATCTTCTGCTGCGCTTCCGGGATCGCGGTCCGTGCCATCGCTCCCTGGGTAAAGGACAAAACCACAGATCCCGCAGTTATCGTAACCGATGATCAGGGACGTTTTATCATCCCTTTGCTGTCCGGACATCTGGGCGGCGCCAATGAACTGGCAGTCCTGATCGCGCAGGCGCTCGGCGGCATCCCGGTCCTGACGACAGCGACGGACGTTCACGGAGTTTTCGCGGTGGATGTATTCGCGAAGAAGAATCATCTGAAGATCGGCGACATGGAGCTGGCGAAAGCGGTTTCAGCGGCGCTTCTTGCCGGTGAACCGGTGGGCTTTTGCTCGGAGTTTCCCGTGGAAGGCCGGCTGCCGAAGGGCCTGACGGAAGGCAGCGCCGGACTGGGGATCCTGATCTCCTCCCGCGCAGATGAGAAGCCTTTCGCGAAGACTCTGCAGCTGGTTCCCATGCGTTACGCCGCAGGCATCGGCTGCCGGAGAGGAAAACCCTGCGGGGAACTGGAAGCGTTTCTGAAAGAACAGCTCGCAGCCTGCGGCGTTTCCGGGGAGGAACTCCGCTGTATTGCCAGTATTGACCTGAAAAAAGACGAACCGGGTCTTACGGAACTCTGTGACAGGCTGAAGGTACCGTTCCTGACGTATACCGCGGAGGAACTGCTGGCGGTATCCGGGAATTTTACAGCGTCGGAATTTGTGAAAACTGTGACCGGAGTAGATTCCGTGTGCGAACGGGCGGCGGTAAAGGCGTCCGGAGGCGCGCTCGTGGTGAAGAAAACAGCGGCAAACGGCATGACCTTTGCCCTGGCGGAATATGAGGAGGCGATTCGCTTTGAGTAAACTGTATGTGGTGGGGATCGGTCCCGGAAATGTGGATAATATGACAGAACGCGCTTTACAGGCGATGAAGGAAAGCGACGTGATCGTGGGCTATACGGTTTATGTCGACCTGGTACGTGAGCTGCTTCCGGGGAAAGAGTTTTTTACGACTGCCATGCGGCAGGAAGTGGACCGGGTGGAAGCTGCTCTCGGTATGGCCGCAGAGGGAAAGACGGTGGCCATCGTCTGCAGCGGAGACGGCGGGGTCTACGGTATGAGCGGGCTCGCGGAGGAACTGGCGGGGAGATACCCCGGCGTGGAGGTGGAGACTGTACCTGGTGTTTCCGCGATGCTCAGCGGCGCCGCGATCCTCGGCGCGCCTCTGATGCATGACTTCGCGGTCATCAGCCTCAGCGACCTCCTGACCCCCTGGGAAACTATTGAAAAACGGCTCCGCTGCGCCGCGGAAGCAGATTTTGTGATCTGTATTTACAATCCCTCCAGCAGGAAGCGGAAGGACTATCTTCAGCGTGCCTGTGATATTATTCTGGAGTCTGCCGCGCCGGAAACGATCTGCGGCATTGCCCGGAATATCGGAAGAGAGGGGGAAAGCACAGTGGTCATGACGCTGGCGGAACTCCGGGATGCGGAGACGGACATGTTCAGTACCGTATTTATCGGAAACTCTCAGACAAAAAGGATCGGCGGGAAAATGGTGACGCCAAGAGGTTATATTCATGAATGATGTGATTTTGTTCGCCGGTACGACAGAGGGCCGGCGGATCGCGGAAGCCTGCCGCGGACAGGGGCTGAACCTCCACGTCAGTGTGGCTACGGAGTATGGCGAGACCCTGATCGAGTCCGCAGAGAATATTGATGTGCTGCATGGCAGGAAGGACGCGGAGGAGATCGCGGCGCTGATCCGGGAAACCGGGGCGGCCCTGGTGATCGACGCGACGCATCCCTATGCTTCCGAGGTGACGCGGATCCTTCAGAAGGTATGCCGCGAGCAGCAGACAGAATATCTCCGTGTCCTGCGCCGGGAAGAACATGAGAATACGGAGCACTGTGTCTTTGTCAATGATACAGAGGAGGCTGTGGCCTATCTCAATTCCGTACAGGGCAACGTCCTTCTGACCACCGGCAGCAAGGAACTGCCGGCCTACACAAAGGTGGAAGGTTTTGCGGAACGGCTCTACGCCCGTATTCTTTCTTTACCGGAAGGCGTACAGCAGGCGGCGGCGCTGGGATTTACCGGAAGGCACCTCATCTGCATGCAGGGTCCCTTCAGTGAAGAACTGAATATTGCCATGCTGCGCGCGGTGGATGCCCGGTACCTGGTGACTAAGGATACCGGTGCGGCCGGGGGATTCCCTGAGAAGATCCGGGCGGCAAAAGCCTGCGGAGTGACGCCTGTGGTGATCCGGCGGCCGCTTCAGGAGGAAGGGATCAGTGTAACGGAATGTCTGGCACTTCTCGGGAAGCGGTATGGTTTTTCCGCGGATGCGGACAAGGAGATCACGATCCTCGGCATAGGTACAGGCAGCGCCGGATCCATGACCCTGGCGGCGGAACAGGCTTGTGCGGAGGCGGAGCTTCTGATAGGCGCGAAGCGCCTCCTGGAGTCGCTGGCGCGCTTCCATAAGGAAAGCGCCGCGGCCATCCTTCCCAAGGATATATTGAATATTATTGAAACGAGCAGCGCGCGGCGGATCGTCGTCGCCATGTCCGGAGATACCGGCTTTTACAGCGGGACGAAAAACCTGCTGCCGCTCCTTTCCGCGTATCACCCGGCAGTGCTCCCGGGGATCTCTTCAGTCGCCGGCTTCTGCAGCCGCATCGGCGTTTCCTGGGATGACGCGCTTCTTGCGAGTGCCCACGGACGCGTCTGCAATTACGTGGCAAAAGTACGCCGGTATCCGAAGGTGATCCTGCTTTCCGGCGGAGAAGGCGGTGTACAGAAGATCCTTCGGACCCTGACGGAATTCGGACTGGGCCGGGTGCGGGTCACCGTGGGAGAAAACATCTCCTATGAAAATGAAAAAATCAGCAGCGGAACAGCGGAGGAGCTGCAGGATCAGGACTTTGATTCTCTGGCGCTTCTCCTGATCGAGAATCCAGAAGCGGCACAGGCGGTTCTGACCCAGGGCCGTCCGGATGAAGATTTTCTTCGTACCGATGTGCCCATGACCAAGCAGGAGGTCCGGGCAGTGACACTTTCAAAGCTCCGGCTCGGACGAAGCGGCGTCTTATGGGACGTGGGCGCCGGCACCGGCTCCGTTTCTCTGGAAATGGCGGAATGCTGTGAGGACGGGACGGTCTATGCCATCGAGCGGAAAGAAGAGGCCTGCCGGCTGATCGAAGAAAATATGCGGCATCTGGGTGTTTCGAATGTACAGGTGGTCTTTGGAAAAGCGCCGGACTGCCTGGAAGACCTGCCGGCGCCCTCGCATGTATTTGTGGGCGGCAGCAGCGGAAATCTCCGGGAGATCCTTCTTCTGGCGCTTCGGAAAAATCCTTCCGTACGCATTGTGCTGAACACGGTAACTGCGGAGACCTTCGCGGAGGCGGTGACCTGTATGAAGACGCTGCCGGTAAAAGATCCGGAGATCGTACAGATCAATGTGGCGCGGGGCAGAAAAGTGGGCGGATATCAGATGATGACCGCCCAGAACCCGGTGGCTGTGATTTCTTTCAATGGAGGCGGCGATGAAATCTGAACCCAGGATCCTGTTCGCGGCGCCCCGCAGCGGCAGCGGAAAGACCACCATTACCTGCGGTGTGCTGCAGGCGCTGAAAAACCGGGGCATGCGGGTGGCGTCCTTTAAATGCGGGCCAGATTATATCGACCCCATGTTTCAGGAAAAGGTCATCGGTGTTCCTTCCGGAAACCTGGACCTGTTTTTCTCCGGACCGGAGACCCTGCGGCGGCTGTTTAAACGAAATGCTGAAAACGCCGAGATCTCTGTCATAGAGGGCGTCATGGGATATTATGACGGCCTGGGAGCCGCCACGGACGAAGCGTCTACCTGCCAGGTGGCTGAAACACTGGAAACCCCGGTGGTGCTGATCGTGGATGCCGGAGGACAGAGTCTTTCGGCGCTGGCAGTGCTGCATGGATTCCTTCATTTCAGGGAGGACAGCCGGATCCGGGGCGTGATCTTCAACCGGATGAGCGAGCATGTGTACCGCGCGCTGAAGCCTGAAGTGGAGAAGATGGGCGTGAGACCCCTGGGATACCTGCCGAAGGTGCCGCAGCTGACCATAGAGAGCAGGCATCTGGGGCTGGTGATGCCCGGAGAGATCCGGGATCTTTCCGAACGTCTTCAGGCGCTTGCGGAAATGCTGGAAAAGACCCTGGAAATGGACGCGTTGATCGGACTTGCGGAGGAAGCGGGACCACTGGATGTACATGAGGAGCCGTTCGATGCGCCTTGTGCGTCTGTGAACAGGGAA
>CADCQD010000215.1 GCA_902803485.1 uncultured Eubacteriales bacterium
GGTTCATCTCCGACCATCACGTTTTTGATACGGTACTCGCCCTCCACGCCGGAAAAGCCGCCGTTGGCGTCCGTAACAACGCCGGTAGGTACAGATACGTCGATATCAAATCTGATCCCGGCAACCTGCTGGAATCCGCCGCTCTCTTCGGGCAGGCCTCTGCATCCGTACTCCAGAAGGTCCAGGATCTGCTGCCCTGTGGCTTCAATGACGCAGATATCATTATTAAACGGCAGGACGCTGATAATGTCCCCGTAAGTCACTTCGCCCCTGCCGATACTGGTCCTGACGCCGCCGCCGTTCATCACTGCGATATCCGCCCCGGACTGTTCCAGGATCGCGTCCGCGCACAGATCCCCCAGATTGGTTTCCGCGCGCCGGACCATACGTACCGGTTTCCCGGCGCTGTCCTTCGCTTCAGGATCATAGATCGTCAGATCCGCGTCCGACCAGGCCACGACTTCCTGAAGGATCTCCTCCAGCTCCGCGTCCAGGGCAGCGACCGCTTCACTGACCTCATTATGTATTCCCAGCAGCCGGAACGCGGGGACCTCATTGTCCCACTTCCAGATGCCGGTCTCCGCGATCTCACCGTCTTTTGTGATATGGCTGTATCCGATCCCTTCCAGCTTTGTGCCGCAGGCGGTGCGGGTAACTTCCCGGCCGTCCTTGTTTTTCATGACGACCTGATCCTTATCATGGCTGTGCCCGTCCAGCATCACGTCGATGCCCGACGTATTCGCGATCACGTCCGCGTACGTATACGGATGGCAGATCTCTTCATTGCCCAGATGTCCCATCAGATATACGAAATCCGCGCCTTCTGCCCTGGCGCTGTCCACAGCCTCCTGGACCGCGGCATACAGCTTTTCTCCGGTATCATCCTGCATAAAATCATAAATGTAATTGCCGGCCTCATCCCTGAAGACTTTCCTGGATACGTCCCGCAAAGTATACGGTGTGGTCACGCCTACAAAGGCGATCTTCATTCCGGCCGCTTCGATCACTGTATATGGCCGGAACAGAAGTTCTCCTTCTTTATTGAAATTGCAGCTGAGATAGGGATACTCCGCGGTCTCCGCGAATTTCATCAGCTGGCCGACTCCATAATCGAATTCATGATTGCCGGGGATCGCCACGTCATAACGCGCGGTGTTCAGCAGGCGGATCATCGCCTCGCCCCGGGTCAGCGTGCCGAGCGCTTCTCCCTGGACTGCGTCACCGTCGTCCACCAGGATCGTAGTATAGCCCTGTGATTCCAGGCTGTCCCGGACCGCCTGAAGCCCCGCGAGGCCGAAGCCCTTTTCGATTCCGCAATGGATATCGCTGGTGTATAAAATATACACGTCCCCGTTCTTTTCCTGAGTGTCTGATTCTTCCTCCGCAGACACTGTGATGCACATGCCGGCCGCCAGGATCAGAGCCAGCATCAGACAGATCAGACGTTTTATCAGTTTCATTTGATTAATCCCTTCTTATGTAGTGCCGCTGCTGTTGTCTTTCGCTTTCTTCCGGATCATCCGGATCAAAACGTTTCGGAACAGGATCACATTCATGACAATAAAAAACAATGTCAGGATGATCAGGGTCAGCCAGGGTCTCACCGGGGCCATGGTCGCCAGCAGCATCATCGGAAAGCCGAAGACGATGGCCGGGAAATTCTGATAGACCATATTGTCCGACGCGGGAGTCTTGAACTCCGGATCGATCTCGCGAAGCAGGATGATGCCGGTGCTGGCAGTGCCCGTCAGCATGCCGTACATCATCAGGAACTGCTCCTCCGTATATTCCGGGAACAGTGTCTTTGCCACGAAATGATTATAAATAAACGTGATCACCAGGCCGATGATGCCCATGATCAGGATAATGCCCCAGTATTTCTGAAGAACGCTCAGGCGGATGGCGGCAATGCCGGCCACTACCATGATGTCAAAGAAAAAGTTGCTGGTACGCGTCATCAGGAAATCGTTTACATATTCTCTCTTCAGGATCTTCATCTTCTTCATCAGGCCCAGCACCAGCTTTACCAGCGTCGCGCTCAATACACCCAGGAGGAAGTTAAATCCGAAGATCACGGACCGCATGCCGGGAAGTGCCTTCCCGAGGAAGAACATCAGAAGGTACGAGATCAGGTACGCGGTGATCACCAGCGCGACCTGGATCGTCAGTTTGTCAATACTCTCCTGCATCGGGATCTCATTGACCCCCTGGATCTCTTCGGAACGGAAAGCCTTTTCCGAACCGATCGAAACCGTGATCCTTCCTTTCCGCTTCAGCCAGCTCAGATAGATCACGCCGCCGATGCTGGCGCTTAAGAAGCCCAGCGCCGCAACGGAAAGGCCAAAACTCTTGCCTCCGGCAAAACCGTAATCATTCTCGAATATACCGCCGTAGTTCAGCGCCTGTCCGGTGCCCTGCCCGTATCCGAAGGGAAGCAGGATCCCGGCCGCTTTGAAGAACCCGGGTACGGCCAGTGCCGCGATCAGCGAGATCACCATGCCGAAAACACCCTGAAGGAGATAGGTGGAAACGGTGGTCACGCCGGTGTTGAAGATCTCTCCCGTACGTTTTTTGGTCAGCTTGCCGCCGGAGGATTTAAAGGTGGTGGCAATAAAGCCCAGCGCCAGCATATGGTACGTGATGATCTCCAGGTTCGTGGTGCCGTTGCCGCCGAAGACCGCGGATTCAAACAGGGTCCGCTTTGTAATGACCTTATAGATCCCGGCAGTCAGAAGCAGCAGAAGACCGCCCAGTACAGAAGTCGGGATCAGAGAAGCCTGCAGCGGACGAATGGTCCGTTTCAGCGCGTTCGCAAGGATCAGGCTGATCAGAAGCGCGGCGATCAGGTTTATGCCGCCCCACACGTTAAAGTCCCAGAAATTCTCCATTTTGGTCTCCTTGTGTCATATTCTTGTATCTGTATAAAATATTGACGTATTTCAGCGCGTTGAACCGCCGGTCTCCCCTGATCTGGAAGACCTTGTCCTCCGTATGAAGATTCAGTTTGTTCCTGCCGAGGACTGTCGCGGAAGGCAGCCGGCTGAAAGGGATCACCCAGGGATCCCGCGCTTCATTCAGGATCTCGATCCGGTCTCCGTAAAGACAGATCTCCGCTGAGCTGTACCGAAGGATCTTTTTGTGATACACGATCACTTCAGAGACCCTCGCCTGGTCCCGGAAGATCGGAACTCCGGTCATTTCCGCCAGGTCCTGGCGGTTCACAAAATCCTGCTGAAACTCATACCAGTCATTGAAAAACGCAAAAGGAAAGTCAAAATCCACACCCTCCAGTACCTTATCCTCGCGGTACCAGATCTTCCGATGGCAGGACAGGCACTCGATCTCATTCCCTTCGCTGTGAAACACCGAAAATCCGCAGGTAGGGCAGACGTAGGCCGCGCGTTCCAGATACTCCGCCTTTTTCCGCGACTTGTAAATGCCTCCGGAAAAGCTGTCATTGACATACAGCCCCTGCTGGATCTCCTCGAACAGTTCCTCATTGGTCATGGAAGAGAATTCTTCCGGCAGGATCACCCGGGAAGGGTATGCGCGCATCGGGCCGCGGCGCACGGTACTGCTCCAGCGGGGCTCGACGCCGTACCCTCCTTCGATCCGGTACAGAACCACCGGCAGGCCCAGTCTTTTCGCGAGAGACGCGATGGTTGGAAGCATATGCTCCGTCTTCCCGCTGTAGGTCCGGTTTCCCTCCGGCGCGATGGCGATGGTGCCGCCTTCACCGGCCACCTGCATCATGATCCGCATTGCGGCGATGTCCATGACCTCTTTTCTGATCGGGATCGGCGCAGCGAGCCAGCGCAGAAGAACGGACGTCCAGCCGTTAGAGAAAATATCCTCCGTCGCCAGATAGTATACGGCGCCCGGGAACGAAAGGCCCACAAAAAACTGGTCCAGCGGCGTCTGGTGATTATACAGAATCAGATACGGCCCCTTTTCCGGACCGCGGAACCGTTCCGGTCGGACGCCGTATCTCAAAAAGACAATAAGCCAGATGACGGGATATAAAAGGATGCTGATGATCCGGTGCCGTGTTCGGATCCAGGGTTCCTGCGCCCTGCCCCGGTCAGCTGCATTCTCCATTAGTACCTCCCCTCAAGTACAAAAACCTATCATTTTCAGTATATCATTCTCTCAAATGAATAGCAATTGCAAAAGGACCCGCGAGCCAAAGACATTTGAACCGCATCTCACAGTATCGCGGATAAATATAGTATCACGGATGCCAGGACCGCAAGAATCATCAGCCCCAGGATCACCCGCAGGTGTTTTTTCCAGCCGGAATAGACGGTGGCGATAAACTCGCGGATGAACGCGTTGATCCAGAAATAGCGCCTGGTGGGGCTTCCGATCCCCTCTGCGCGGATCCCCTGATGCCTCGCGAGGATCCCGGAACGGAATACATGATAGTTCGTAGTCGCAAACGCGACGCTGGGTTCATCCATACCGGAATGCTCACGGATCAGCGCAAAGGAGTACTTCATATTCTGTTCCGTATTCACTGAACGGTTTTCTGTCAGGATCCGGTCTTCCGGAATTCCCTGTGTCCTCAGGTAGTTCCGTATGGCCTCCCCCTCCGCCATCACTTCATTCGGACCCTTGCCCCCGGTCGGTACAAAAATCAGGTCTTTTCCGGTCTCCGCCTTCTGCATTTTCGCGAATTCCAGCGCGCGGTCCGCTCTGCTCTTTAAAAGCGGCGTTAACGTTCCATCTTTCCTGATCATGGCGCCCAGGATCAGGATATAGTCTTTATTCAATGCCGGAATGCGCTTTGCGGCGATCACCGTCAGTATGATGGACGCGATCAGAATGCATTCCAGGTAGGATACCGCGGCCAGCACCGAGGTTTTCGACGCAAGTTCGATGTACAGGGCCGCGCCCCGCTCGTTGTGCACGTCAAAAACCGTCTGATCGACCACCGGGCTGTGCTGAAGGAACTCACCCAGTACCAGGGGGAAAACCGTGCCCAGGCAAAGGACCAGTCCCAGGATCACCCCCAGCATATTCTTCACGTTCCTGCCCTCGCGGCGCATCAGGCGGATATTGCTGATGGTTACCAGGACAAAAACGATAAACGCGGCCGGCAGCATGACCTGCGCGAAAACAGACGCGGAACTCATGGTGCTTCTGAGCGTAGTGTCCAGGCCGCCGGGCGACACCAGGAAACTGATCTGTCCCAGAATAAGAGAAGAGATAAAAATGACCCGGCCCAGGTTATTGATATTTCTGTATTGATAAAAGCTTTCCCTGAGGCCGCTTTGGAGTTTCCGGAACCTGAACCAGAGAAGAACAGAAAGGAAACACATGATCGCCAGAGGGATCACGATCTCGCCTGTAGTTCTTCCGAAGAAAGTATTCGCGGTAATCAC
>CADCQD010000216.1 GCA_902803485.1 uncultured Eubacteriales bacterium
AATTCATTGGAAACATGCCAGGCAATGATATTGTCATAGTCCCGGTAGCGTTCCGCCAGCTTTCCCGCAAGCCTCGCGGAGTACTTCCGGTATACCTGGGAATTCGGACATGAATTATGCCGTCCGCCGAATTTCCGTTTGATACCCTGGAAATTCACCCGGGTGACCTCCGGATACTTCCTGGCCATCCACGCGGGATGCGCCGCGGTGGAAGTAGCCAGGATCACATTCATGCCGTTTTCCCGAAGGAGCGCCATGATCCTGTCCAGGCGTGAAAAATCATAGGTATCTTCCGAAGGCTGCAGCGCCGCCCAGGAAAAAATATTGACTGTCAGGGTATCGATCCCCGCTTCTTTAAAGAAGCGCATATCCTCTTCCCAGACTTCTTCCGGCCACTGCTCCGGGTTATAATCTCCGCCATAAGGCAGTTTTTTCAGTTTTTGAGAAAAACTCTGATAATCCATCTGAACCTCATAAGATCCGTTCCAGAACGAATACAACGATACAGCATACTATAGCTACCGGGAACAGGCCCGCGCCCATGAATGCCAGCACCGCGCCTGCGATCAATGCCGCCAGTCCTGCCAGCGGCTTTTCGGCCGCGTCCATGATGGCCGGAAAAGTCATCACCGCCAGCGTAACATAAGGGATGTAATAAAGAAAGGAACGAAGAAACCGGTTTTTGATCTCCTTCCGGATCAGCGTCATGGGAAGCACGCGGATCAGGTACGTCGTTCCTGCCATCACTAAGATATACAAAAGATTAGAATGCATCGGCCGCTTCCTCCTTTACGGGAAACAGAAGCGCCGCGAGCCCGGCGATCAGTACGGAAAGGATCAGCGTCCTGGTGCCGGAACTGATCCCGGAAAGTGCCGGGAGCCTGCTGAAAAGAAAACTCAGCCCGAAAGATGCCGCTACACAGCAGAGGATCACCGGATTCTTTCTGGAAGGCGGGACGATGATCGCGAGGAACATGCCGTAGATCGCGGCAGACAGCGCGCTTACGACGGATGCCGGCAGCAGGTTTCCCATAACGATCCCGAGAAGTGTGCCTGACGACCATAACAGCGCAGGCAGTACAAAAAGGCCATAGGAATAGACCGGCTCGACATAACCCGGACGCGCGATCTGCACCCCGAAGATCTCATCCGTAAGGCCATAGGCAATAAACAGCCGGTGGCGGAAGGGCATCTTCGGATCCAGGCGCTGCGTCAGTGCACAGGACATCAGAAAGTACCTGGCACTTGCCACCAGGGTCACCAGCATCATCTGCAGCAGACCGGCGCTTTCCCGGATCACCATAAAGCCGGCGTATTCACCGGCGGAAGCCATTGTAAAAAGACTCGCGAAAAATCCCTGGATCCCGGTCACACCGGAAAGCTTCGCCACGATCCCAAGGGAAAAAGATACCGCAAAATAACCGGCGCCAATGGGAAAACCGTCCCTGACACCGGAAAGAAAGGTCTTCAGTCCGTATCGTTCATTATGTATCATAAGCGGGCAAATCAATATCTCAGATACTGTTCTCCAAAGAGGGTCCTGACTTTTTTCCTGCCGGTCCAGCCGGTGGAGACGAGCAGGTTGCCGGTAAACAACGCAAGAAGAAGGATGGCTGCCAGCGCGATCCCCCAGGGCTTCTTGATGAACTCCACCACAGCGCCGAAACGCGGGATACGCCACACCAGGCGGCCTACCACGTCGTCAAAGGAGATCTCCGGGTCGCTCACACGGTTCGCGTCCCCCCGGGTGGTCAGCCGGCTATGGTCTTCGCTGATCTCCACGATCCTGTGAGTGATCAGCATCTCTTCCGGCGTGCCGGCATTCCTTCTGTAAACGATCACGTCGCCGGTCTGATACTCTTCCGGTTTATGATCATGGTAAATGATCATATCATCCACATGGATGTTCGGTTCCATGGATCCGGAAACCACCACGGCGTAACCGATGCCGAACAGCCCGTTCGCGTGATTGACGTGGAGCCGCTGTACGATACCGGAAAGAACTAAAAACAGAAGCAGTGCCATGACTGCCCATAAAAGCGCGTTTAATAACGAACTGAGGAAACTCTTCATTTTGGTTTATATACTCCAATTACCAGGATTTATACGTTCAGCGTGCGGATGATCCTGTCCGCGAGGTCCAGCGCAAGGCCGGAAGTCCGGTCCAGTTCTTCATAAAACCGGTCCGCGCTGTCTATGCCGTCCGAAACGGTCTTGATCATCAGGCACGGGATCTGGTTCGTATAGCAGATCAGCGCGACCGCGGCAGATTCCATGTCGCAGATATCCGCGCCGAATTCAGCCGCCAGCGCCCGTTTTTTCTCCGGATCCGCCACGAATTTGTCTCCGGAGGCGCAGACCGCCGCCGGAAGATCCGGAACCTCCATAAGCGCCTTTTCTATAAACGATGGCTCCAGCGGGATCCCTGTATCCGGGAGGAAGCTGTAGCGGCCCGGCTTCACCGGGTCGATCCCGGAAATATCGTAGTCATAATGTACGACCTTTTTCACGATGCAGGAACTGGCAATGGACATTTCTTCCGTCAGTCCGCCCACCACGCCGAAATTAATGATCATATCCGCGCCGTAACGGCTGATCAGGAGCTGTGTCCCTGCGGACGCAAGGATCTCTCCCGCGCCGCAATGACAGACTGTCAGTTCATATTCCGGAGTTTCATAAACGCTGAATTCCAGTCTTCCGGTCTTTTCCGTCCGGGCAGGCTCTCCGTACCTCTGTAAGACAGCATCGATCTCCACCGCCACAAGCATGCCGATTTTTTTCATCTCTGCCTCACTTTACAAGCTGCGACCGTACATATTCGTACATGTCTTCCTTATTCACCACATCCGTAAACCGTTCTTTCTTTCCGCGGAGCGTCGCCAGATTCTCAGGCACACGGACACCGGTTTTTTCATGGAGAAGATCCATCATTTCGAATTCGTCCGTCCCGTGAGGTTCTCCCAAAGCGTTCAGTACCGCTTCCGGGAATTTGTAAGGAGACGCTGTACTCAGCACCACCATGGGGCGCGAATTCCCGGTCTTCCTCAGATATTCTCCTGATACATACCAGCCCACCGCGGTATGGGGATCCAGAAGATACTGATGGCTGCGGAACACTTCTTTGATGGTGTCCGCGGTCTTCTCTTCATCCGCGCATCCTGAGCCGAACAAAGCCTGCAGCTTCTGAAGGAAGCCTTCGGAAACCGTATACTTTCCCTCCGTATTCAGCTGCTCCATCAGTTCCTTCACCGTAAGGTCGTCCTCAGTCCGGAGGAAATACAGCAGCCGCTCCAGATTGCTGGAAACCAGGATGTCCATGGAGGGCGAAGATGTCCGGTAGAAGGGACGGTTTTTATCATATACGCCGGTACGGATGAAATCCGTCAGCACGTCGTTCTGATTGGAGGCGCATACCAGCTTCCCCACAGGAAGCCCCATCCGCATTGCGAGGTAACCTGCCAGGATATCGCCGAAATTACCGGTAGGCACAGTGAAGTCCGCGGGATCTCCTGCCTGGAGCGCGCCTTCTTTCACCAGGTCGCTGTATGCTTTGAAATAATAGGTGATCTGCGGGACCAGCCGGCCGATATTGATGGAATTCGCGGAAGAAAGCACCGCGTCCGCGCCGGGGATCCCCTCCGCCTTTTCTCTGACGAAGATCTTCTTCACACCGGTCTGCGTATCGTCAAAGTTTCCGCGGACCGCCGCGGACAGCACGTTGCTGCCCTCCTGCGTCACCATCTGCGCCCTCTGGACGGCACTGACGCCGCCATCCGGGAAGAATACGATGATCCGCGTGCCCGGCACGTCCCTGAACCCTTCCAGGGCCGCCTTTCCGGTATCCCCGGAGGTCGCCACCAGGATCACGGTCTCCTTTGTGCTGCCGCAAAGCTTCCTGGATTCCGAAAGAAGAAGAGGCAGCGCCTGGAGCGCCACATCCTTAAAAGCGCTGGTAGGGCCGTGGAACAGTTCCAGGATATAGCGGTCTCCCACTTTTACCAGCGGTGTGATCTCTTCCGTATCAAACCGTTCTCCATAAGCGCGGCGCACGAGTCCCGGAATGTCCGGAAGCTCTCCGAAATAAAAAGAAAAGATCTTTTCCGCCATCGACCTGAAGTCTTTGCCTAAAAGCGCTTTCCAGTCAAATCCGGCATAATCCGGATCCTCAGGTATATAAAGTCCGCCGTCCGGCGCGATGCCTGAAATGACGGCATCAGGTGCTGAAACGGCGTGATTGGGGTCTCTGGTACTGATATACTGCATAGCTGCTCCTTTACGCTTGCAAAGTTTATGAAATTATGATAATATTTTTTAATTATAAATGCAACTGCTTTTGGCTATGAAATCGTGCGGATGGAGGATATAAATTTGAAGATCGGATTACTCGGACACGGCACCATCGGCGGCGGCGTTGACCAGATCATCGGCGGCATCGAGGGAATGGAAGTAAAAAGCGTGGTGTCCCTGGAAGTGGATGATTCCTTCCGGGACCGTCACGTAAACGGTATCGATGATATCGTAAATGATCCCGAGATCGATACTGTCGTAGAGGTCATGGGCGGCGTGGAGCCGGCGTTTACTTTTGTTTCTAAAGCAATGAAGGCCGGAAAAAACCTGGTCACCGCGAACAAGGCGCTGGTGGCCGCGCATTATGAAGACCTGATCCGTCTTTCGGAAGAGAACGGCGTATCATTCCGGGCGACGGCTTCCGCGGGCGGCTCGATCCCGTGGCTCGTGAATCTTTCCCGGGCAAAACGCGCGGATACCATTCTGGAGCTTGCGGGCATCATGAACGGCACTACGAACTTTATTCTGAGCAAGATGAAGAATGAAGGCGCGGATTTTGACGAGACTCTCAGGGAAGCGCAGGCGCTTGGTTTCGCGGAAGCGGATCCTTCCGCGGACATTGACGGCGCGGACATCCGGAGAAAGCTGAATATTTCAGCGAATATCGCCTATGACGTCCAGATCCCTGAAGACAGTATCGATACCTTCGGTATCCGTAACGTGACTTCACAGGATATCAGAAACGCCGCAGCTCTCGGACGTACGCTGAAGCTGGCGGGATTTTCCGGAAAGACAGAAGACGGGATCTTCGCGTACGTGGAGCCTGTTCTGCTGCCGTCTGAAGACGTGATGGCATACATCCCGTCAAATTATAACCTGATCCGCTACCGCGGAGCTTATGCCGGTATCCAGAGCTATGTGGGCGAAGGCGCCGGCCGGTATCCCACCGCGTACAATGTAGTAGAAGATCTTTTTGACATCCTTGCGGGCGAAAAGCATTTCTATACAGTGACGGCTGTTCCGGCGGTTCCGGATAATACAGCCCCTGTCCACCGCTATTATGTCAGAACTTCCGTGATCACGCCCGGCCTCCTGGAGATGGCTGAAGACCGGCAGGATGGATATGTGATCACAAAACCGGTTTCTGTCCGCGGGATGCATTCCTTCATCAGGGAGCAGCTCATCCGGGACCCCGCCGCTTTTATCGCAGGGATCCCTGATTAAATAAAGGGAGAATGAAAAACATTATGCTTAAGGTTGCGAAATTCGGCGGTTCATCCCTGGCGGACGCCGCCCAGTTAAGAAAAGTCAAGGATATTATCGACCGGGATCCGTCCCGCACCTGTATCGTGGTATCCGCGCCGGGAAAACGTTTCTCCGGTGACCACAAGATCACAGACCTGCTGTACTTATGCGAAGCGCACCTGAAATACGGCGTCAGCTTCGATGACATCTATGAAATGATCTGCGCCAGATATCTGGAGATCCGGAATGATCTGGGACTTTCTCTGGATCTGGAATCCGAATTTGACGAGCTGCGCCGGGATATGCGGCACGGCCTTTCCAGAGACGACATCGTCAGCCGGGGCGAGTATTTCAGCGCCCGTCTGATGGCCAGCTTCCTCGGTTATGAATTTATTGACGCGAAGCTTTGGCTGACCTTCAACCTGGACGGCACCATTGATACGGAAAAGTCCTACGAACTGCTCCGGATCGCCGCGGAAGGCCGCAAGGTCGTGATCCCCGGCTTTTACGGCGTAATGCCGGACGGCCACATCCGCCTGATGGACCGGGGCGGCTCGGATATCACCGGTGCTCTCGCGGCTGCCGCTCTGGACGCGGACGTTTACGAAAACTGGACCGATGTTTCCGGAATTCTTATGGCAGATCCCAGGATCGTGCCAAACGCGAAGACCATCAGCCGCGTGACCTATTCCGAGCTTCGGGAGCTGTCCTACATCGGCGCCCAGGTGCTGCATGAAGCCTCCATTTTCCCGGTACGGCGGAAAAATATCCCGCTGAACATCCGCAACACCAATGATCCGGACCATGCCGGCACCATGATCCAGGAGAGTTTTGATGACGAACCTGTGAATGATCCCGGCTTCATCACCGGGCTTGCCGGAAGAAAAGGCTTCTCTATTATTACTATTACAAAGAGCGGAATGTCCAGCAAGGTGGACTCGCTCCGCAGGATCGTGGAGATCTTCGAAAAATACAACGTGACCATCTCCTACGCTCCCACCGGGATCGACTGCTTCAGTGCCGTGGTGGAAAACCAGCAGCTGGATTCCAGAAAATACGCGGTCCTCGCGGAGCTCCAGAAAGAGCTGAAGCCGGACGACATCACCGTAACCGAACAGATCGCGGTCTTTGCCGTGGTCGGACGGCGGATGGTATCCCGCTCGGGAAGTTCCGCGCGTATCTTTGAGGTGCTTGGAGCGAACGGCATCAATATCCGGATGATCTCCCAGGGACCTGAAGAACTGAACATTATCATCGGCGTGAAGGAATCGGATTTCAATCCGGCCATCCGCGTGATATATGAAAATTTTGTAGACTGAGAGGAGGAGAATCAGATGAGTAAGAAAAACGTGGCGATCCTCGGCGCAACAGGCGCTGTGGGACGTGAGATGATGAAGATCCTGGAAGAACGGGATTTCCCCGTGGGCGAGCTCAGACTTCTGGCCAGCGCAAGGAGCGTGGGAAAGACGCTCACCTTCCGCGGTGAGGAGATCACCATCCAGGAAGCCACTAAAGACTCCTTCTCCGGCATCGATATCGTTCTTGGCGCCGCGCAGAATCCCATCGCCAAAGAACTGGCACCCGCGATCGTAAAAGCAGGCGCTGTATTTGTTGATAATTCAAGCGCATTCCGCATGGACCCGGAGGTCCCGCTTGTGGTTCCGGAGATCAACGGAGACGACGTAAAACTGAATCACGGCATCATTTCCAATCCGAACTGCTCTACCACCATTACTGTCGTAGCTGTATATCCGCTGAGCCAGGTCAGCCCTATTGAGTCCATGGTCGCCTCCACTTACCAGGCCAGCTCCGGCGCGGGCGCCGGCGGCCCTGTGGAACTGATGGGTGAAGTGGAAGCCGGCCTGAAGGGCGAGTCCTATGAACCGAAGGTCTTCCCTTACCAGCTCGCCTACAATCTGATCCCGGATATCGGCTCTGCTCTGGACAACGACTATACCACGGAAGAAATGAAGATGCAGAACGAAGGCCGGAAGATCATGCATCTCCCGGATCTTAAAGTTACCTGTACCTGTGTCCGCGTGCCGGTCATCCGCAGCCACGCCATTTCCGTTACCATCCGTACAAAGGATAAGATCTCCGTTGATCAGGCCCGCGAAGTTCTGAAGCGCGCTCCGGGCGTCGTCCTTCTGGATGACCTGAAAAAGAAAGAATACCCGATGCCTCTTCTGACCTCCGACCAGGATCTGGTCTATGTTGGCCGCATCCGCGAGGATCTGACATGTGAAAACGGCCTGACACTTTTCGTCAGCGGAGACCAGATCCGCAAAGGCGCAGCCACAAACGCTGTCCAGATCGCGGAACTTTTAGTGTGATCCTACCAGAGAAAAAACAGGGAGGCGGTTCCCCGGCTGTGCCGTGAAACCGCCTCCCTGTTTTTTCATTGGCTTTCAGTTATTCGCGGATCGTGGGAGAATCCGCATTCTTTCTGATGCTCTCGATACCGTTCTTGCAGCCGCCCTTGCTGACGTAGCCTTCTCCGGTAGCGATGATCTCTCCGTTTTTCGCTTTCAGACGGAAACGGAACTCGCCCTTTTTGTCCTTATACAGCTCAAACTTCGGATGCTTCTGCTGTTCAAAACCTTCCTTGGTCTGGTCTTCCAGAGCGGCAACAGGGGCATTGGACTTTACACTCTCAATGCCGGCAAGTGCTGCCTTTTCTGAGGAATAGATCTCGGAATTCGCAATAATCTCACCGTTCGCGGCTTTCAGGTTGAAATGGAAACCTGACTTCCCTTCTTTCAGTACATATTTTCCCATGGCCGACCCTCCTGTTAAGATAAACTTAACACTAATATATGCACTTTTTCAGGGGATGTCAACCCATAGAATCGCTTCTTTTCGCCGCTCGTTTCTTTATTTCACAGGAGTCAGATACATGGCGAAGCCGCCGTTTGCCGTTTCGGGAATCGTCAATTTCTGGCCCTTTTTGACTGTCATTTTGATCACTTTGGTTTTGTGCAGATCATGCTGGTGCTGGCAGGGCCTGCTGTGCAGCGCTTCCAGTTTTGCCACATGTTCAGGAAGCATCGGTCCCAGAGCGCCGTTTGCCGCGTCAGAGGGATACATATCACTGAGATCGTCACAGTACAGCTCCGCCTGATACTTTTCTTCCGTCAGGAAATCAAAGACGATCTCAGCGTTCCTCGGCCGGCGCGCGCAGATGCCGCCAATAAACCAGTCGCTGCCGCTCCTTCTTGCCATCGTGACGTAATTCGCGGGATAGCCCTCCAGAAGTTTTCCTTCATCCCAGGACGTCCTGAGTTTTTTCAGGAAGGGCGCGCAGAGATTTCTCTCCACCTTTTCCTTGCCCTCGCCGCAGTGCGTGATATAACTCAGGAAGATCACCGGCAGAGCCGTCTGATGCGTATCGCTGGTTCCGGTCAGATAGCTTTCATAGGTAATGGGTGTGTAATCCATCGGCCCCATGATATTTCTGGTGAAGGGGAGGGTACAGTTGTGCGCGGCGTCCGGGCCCATGGGTGTAAAAGTAGAGAAATTCGCCAGGTATTCTTCACCCTGGACCGCCTCATATGACAATACGTGCGGCCATACGCGGCTGGTACCGGAGGGCTTCATGCAGCCGTGGAAATTCAGCATCAGCCGGTATTTCGCGGCCAGTTCCGCCAGCATCCCGTACTGCGCTACCCGTTCCTGGGAGTCCGACTCGAAGAAATCGATCTTGATACCCACGACGCCCCAGCTTTTCCAGAGCTTCATCTTCTCCTCCGCGGTCTTCGGATCCCTCATTGCCTGGGAATGCTCCCAGACCCAGATCTTTACATTCTTTTCCGCGGCATATTCCACCAGCTCCGGAATGTCGATATGTCCAGGCCATCCTCCGTCCACGATGCTGTACGGCCAGCCCATCTCAGCCGCGAAATCCACATAGTCATGCATCCTCTGGCTGTCTCTCGGGGAACTGTGTTCGCTCATCCAGCTCCAGGCCGCTGCGCCCGGCTGAATGAAAGAGGTGTCCTCTGTGATCGGTCCGGGATTCAGATTTTCCAGAATATTCGTCCCGGTCAGCATGTTCAGGTCGCCGGTCACGATCACACGCCAGGGCGTTTCCAGGGGATACGCGGATTTAATGGTATCCAGCTTATCTACAGCTTTCGTCACCCGAAGAAGCGCGGGATCTTCCGGTGCGGACGAAAGGATGCTGCCGCCGTAATTCCCGAATACCGCAGCCTCCGCGTACAGCGCCCACTGCCTGCCGGCGATGTGAGCGAGCATCGGGAAGGCGTACATGTTCTGGTACAGATCCTCCACAGGTACCGGATGATAATGGTCTTCATAAGAACACAGCCATTTCATGCCGTATACGTTTTCCACATTTTCCGGGAGCCGGAAAGCAGAAACCTCATGGTCCGCTTCACCCTTTCCCCGTCCCCGGATCCTCAGCCGGAAAGCGGCGCCGTCATCAAAGACGCGTCCTTCTACTTCCAGTTTTTTCTTTTCTTTTTCCAGAGACAGCGTGATCGTATTGCAATGATCTACGCACTCCGATTTTTTGAACGCGGCGATCCGGTAAACCTCGTTGATCTCTCCCCGCTTCTCGGACTTCAGTGTAAGTCCGGTACTGAGATCCGCGTCCGGCTGGACGATCCCCAGCGGCGCGCGGTCCGCAAAAAGAATGCCGTCCCGCCGCACTTCATAAGAGATCCTGCCTTCTTCAACAAAAAACGCAAGTGACACTCTACCATCGGGAGATAATGTGGTATGTATGCTCATCCTCTTTCCTTTCCCAATACCGCGGCCGCCCGGGAGACGGCCGCGGAGATATGCGGCTGTTACGTTAATACAGCCACTTGCTGCCTTCCTCTTCTTCATCATCAGAAGCGCTGAAGTCAAATGCAAACGGCGGCATCGCCTCCAGCACACAGGCTGTCAGCGCGTCGTCAAAGTCTTCACGCTCAGTGATCCCGGTCTCGTCCACCACAAGGGTGGGAAGCTTCGTACCATCGGAAGGATGCCATTCGCAAAGGCCTTCGCCGTTCGGGTCGCCGGTCTTCGCGAACGCGGCGAAAGCGCCGGCCATCTCCTGCTCCAATGCTTCTCTGTCCGGCACACTGTAGCAGAAGGGCACCTTGTCGGAATTCGCGAAACAGAATGGAATATCCGCGCAGTGCCAGGGGCTTCTGCCGTTGTCATAATTGAAGCTGTGGCTGAACATATAAGAGTAGACCGGAGCTTTTTTCGCGGAAGCTTTCACCCTGCAGTACTGAGCGGAGGCCTTCCTTACGATGGGATCGATGCCGATGGCATAAGCAGTATCCTTGCCGGGGTACGCTTCTTTGTAAAGCGCAAGCACCTTCTCCCCGTTTTCCTTTCCGTAACGCGCGAAAACCGCTTCCTCGCGCTCAGCCTCTGTCATTTCGCATTTTTCCTTCTCTGTATCCGAGCCGAAGAACTCGCTGAATACAGAACCGACGATGGTCGGTACCTGGAGATATGATTCACGGAACCCCACCTTCAGCGGATCTCCGGCGTACCAGTAGTTCGCTCTCGGGCCCCAGTCCACGCCAAGGCCTTTCTTTCTGAACTTCTTTTCCACACGCTTCACCGCGGCGATCAGTGCCGGCACCGGCACTTTCTGCAACCGGTCCGCTTCATCGGAAGCAATGCCCAGATCCTCAAGGAGCGCTGCCGCCACGTCCTTCGGATCCGCGTTATTCATTTCCATTTCCGGCGGGAAAACGCCGCTCATGACGATCGCCTTGTGGAACAGGCCGTCCGCCGCCTCCGACTGCCCGAGGGTCGTGACCTTTCCGCCGCCGCCGGACTGTCCGAAGATCGTCACATTTCCCGGATCGCCGCCGAAGGCGCTGATATTGTCCCGCACCCACGTGAGAGCGGCCACCAGATCAGCGATACCCACATTGCCGGAATTCTTATACTTTTCGCCATAAGCGCTCAGATCCAGATGGCCGAAGACGTTCAGCCTGTGGTTCACGCCGACCATCACAACGCCGTATTTCCGCGCAAGCCCGTCGCCTTCGTACGCCACATGTTCAATGGCCGAGCCGGAAGAATATCCGCCGCCATGGAACCAGACCATGACCGGAAGCTTCTGATCCGCGCCGATCGCGGGGGACCAGATCTGCAGATTCTGGCAGTGCTCGCTTTCCGGCCAGAACCTGTGGGGGACCACGACTTCATCGCCGGGCACCGGCTCATGGATCAGCGGACAGATCAGGCCGTAGGCCAGCGCGTCGCGGATCCCTTCCCATTTATCCGGCTTTTCCGGCATGCAGAATCTCTCTGCCTTAGCGTAGGGGATCCCGAAGAAATTATAAACGCCGTCGAAATAATAGCCCCGCAGTTTTCCCTGTTCTGTCTCTACTACGGGGGAGGATTTGGAGCATTTAAAGATTTTTTCCATCAATTCCTTTTCCTTTCTTCATTTATTGACGATACTGCCGCATTTACCGTTCCTGCGCAGTATTGTAGTATGGTTTCTTTCATGGTACAATAAAACCACAAAAGTGAGGTGCTTTATGAAAACATACAAAAAAGACTATTTTCTGCCCTATTCCATCGATACCCTCCGCGAAGTGCTGAAGAAGCCCGTAAAGATCCCCTTCATCCCGCTGACGGAATCCTCAGAACTTGCAGTGAAAAACGACTGCGACTGGATCCTCCGCCGCTCCAATGGTGAAGGGAGGCCGGAGGTCATGATCCACGCGGAGGCTGATTTCAACGATGAAGCAGATCTGCTTACGGTTCAGATGCATTCCAAACTGAAGCAGCTGACAGACGTCGCGACCGTACAGCTGAATTATGTGGGTGACTACCGGACCCGCCTGACGCTCCGTTATGACGTAGCTTATACCTGGTACAAGTTCTCGCATATCCGCCAGCGTTTTGCCGTATTTTATAACGGTCACCGCATCTATATCCAGACCTTCCAGAACGTCGTCGACGCCATCAGCAAGGAGGCTGAGAGCCTTATCTCAGAATAGATCAGAACCTTCGCGCGGCATCCAGCACTTCTTCCCTGGAAGGAATGCTGGAGATCCCGCCGGGGCGCATGGTGGAAAGGCCGGCCGCGGTCTCAGCTGTCTGAACGATGGCTGTAAGTTCGCCGGCAGTCAGATCCTCAGGCGCTTTTCCTGATTTCAGTACTTCCGCAAGGGCGGTGCCGCCGAAGATATCTCCTGCTCCGGTCGTATCCACAGGACGCACGCCGGGAAGAATGGGCACATGGCCTGAAGCTTTTGCGTTCTTAAAGATGGCGCCTTCCGCGCCGCAGGTCACGAATACCAGTTTCAGGTTCGGATATTCTGAAAACAGGATCTCCGCGCCTTCTTCCGGTGACACCCCGAATAAGAAGTCCACTTCATTATCGCTGATCTTCACGACGTCCGATACGGAAAGCCCGTACCGGATCGCTTCCTTCGCGTCATTGAGGTCCTTCCACAGCGGCTCCCGGAGGTTCGGATCAAAGGAGATCAGTTTCCCCGCGCTTTTCGCGTATTCCACAGCCTTCTTCGTCGCTCCGATGGCCGGCTCGTTTGTCAGTGAAAGTGTTCCGAAATGAAAATCCCTGCAGCCGCGGATCAGATCGAGATCGATCTCTTCCGCCCGGATACAGGTGTCCGCGCCTGGTTTCCGGGCAAAGGAAAAGCTCCGGTCCCCATCGCCGCTGAAGGTCACAAAGGCAAGGGTCGTAAAGACCCGGTCATCCATGATGACGTTATCCGTGCCGATGCCCGCTTCCTTCAGCGTATTTACAAGGAGCCTGCCGAAGGCATCGTTTCCCACCTTGCCGATCACGGCTGCCCGGAGGCCGTCCGCCGCCGCTGCCGCCAGAAAATTCGCGGGCGCTCCGCCCGGGTGCGCGGCCATCGTCGGATAACCGCTCTCATCCAGTTTTTCCTGGGCAAAATCGATCAGGATCTCGCCCAATGCTACCACGTCATAGTTCATACTCTTTCCTCTTTATTCTTAATAAAATCCATAAAATGGTTCCAGTCTTCCCGTCCCATGTAATGCGGTCCTTTACGGAGATGGTAACCGATACTGCCTTCCATGAACACGTCTCCCGTTACCGGCAGCCGGTCCCCGGCTATGAATCCCGGGACTCCCAGGCGTTCAAAGACTTCTGAAGCCGCAAAGCACGTCAGGTACATCGCGTCCGCGTCTGCCCAGACGTCCTCCGAGGCCGCGGAAACATATACGCGGCGGGGCGCGCAGGCAGCCACCAGGAAATGCTGGTCCATCGGCACGTCAGAAAGCCTCCCTGCGTACTCCTGGTACCGGAGGCTCATCCAGAAGGGGAAGTTCCTCGCCACGTCCTGCCAGCGTTCCTTTTTCTCGTTGTCCGGGTCATACCGGTACAGGCCGGCGCCGCCGCAGCCGGAATCATTCGCGATGACTGTGCGGAACCGTTCGTCCATTACCCCTGCAAACAGCGCGGTCTTTCCGAGCCGGGAATGTCCCACGACCGCGGCGCCCTGAGGATCCAGTTCCGGGATCGTTAAGGCAAGGTCCAGAACGCGTGACGCCGCCCATGCCCATACCGCGATGTGGCTGAAGATGGATCCTCCTTCCTTCCAGGATGGGAACAGCAGGGGATAGGCTCCGGCTGCCGGATCCGTCGTATGAAGATCCCGCATGTCACGATCCTGGCAGACGTCCCGGTATCCGAAGGAAAGCAGCCCGAATCCCCGGTCAATGATCTCCTCCGCGGGGACGGAGCAGTCCGGGTGCGCAGTGCCTCCGATCAGCACGAAAAACGGCGCTTTTCCGGCATTCAGAGGGATAAAAGCATCTGCGGTAAACACAAACTCCTTCTCCCCGAAAACCGTATGTATCCGGGTCTCTGTGAAACGCGCCTTCCCTGCGGCATAACCATCATATGTCCGTACAGTCTCGAACCATACCCGGTCTTCTCTTTGTTCCGGACAGCCGTATTCGATCTCTGTGATGATCTTTTTCAGCTCCTCTTTCCGGATCTCCCACGGCACCGCAGGATCCGGCCAGGCGCTCATCACGCCTTTTTCTTTCAGTAATTCTCTGATCATCTGTTTTCTCCTGATGCCATTTCTGAATATACATTTTTCAGAATATACATTTCTCAGATCAGCAGTTCCCTGAGGAACCGCACGGCCTCTTCTTTTCCCGGGGGACAGCCCTTCAGACTCTTTTTGAAGCCCTTTGTGCATCTGCCGAAGCCATATTCTCCCGTTTTTTTCTGAAACCCCTGTCCAATGCAGATGGGTCCGGGCAGCCGGTCCGTAAGGCCTTCCTTATCCAGCTGAAGAAGCGCTTCCATCAGCATACCGTAACAGGCGCTGCAGGCCGCGTCCTCCTGGATGTACCTCCGGAGCTGTTCCGCGCGGTGCGCCTGTCTGCCGGAACCTTCGTATTCCTCA
>CADCQD010000217.1 GCA_902803485.1 uncultured Eubacteriales bacterium
AAAAACAGCAGGATGACGGCAAGCATCGTTACCTGATGAAGTGTAAACAAGGTCGATATCGATTTCAGATTCTTTTTCACAAAGATCTCCCCGCTTTCACCCGGTCATACAATATCCGGTCAGGCCTCCAGTCCTTCATACACAAGATCCCGGATGGCCGGATGGATCTCGGCGTACGACTTCGCCATCCCCAGGACCTGCTGCGCGTAATAGATACTCACATGATGATCGGGATCGATCAGATTATAGGCGCCGGCGGCGCCATCCCATCCGAACTCGCCCGCCGGGCTCAGGGACGTGGATCCATCGATCAGCGTCCGGACACCCAGGCCGTAGCCGTAGCCCCGGTGTACGCCTCCCCGGGTATAATCCTCCTGTTCCTCGGGACTCAGTTCCTGTTTCCTCATCTGTTCGATACTGTCCTGAGACAGCAGGCGGTATCCATTATACGCGGTACCGCCGCAGGCAAGGGCGTCGATCACCAGGCTGTAATCGTCCACCGTACAGCAAAGACCGGCTCCGCCGCTGTCATACGCGTCTGACAGGCGGTACTGGTTCCCGGTATCCGCCTTTGTGATCTCTTCCGTAGTCCAGCTGCAGGCATACTGCGCGGAAAGGCGGTGCTTTTCCTTTTCAGGAACATGCATGAACATGTTTTTCAGTCCGAGGGGACCGGAGATATAAGTTTCCAGATAATCCCGGTATTTCATGCCGGTAACAACTTCAATGACTCCGGCGATGACGTCATGGCCGAGGCTGTAGGACCAGTGTGTGCCGGGGTCAAACAGAAGCGGCATGGTTCCGATCGCGTTTACAAGCGCCAGCGTATCCGCGTGAGGATCCTTATCCAGTACCTCCCGGATCCCTTCCGAACGAAGGTCATAGGTCAGGCCGCCTGTCATCGTCATCAGCTGGCGGATCGTCATTTTTGAAGGCGCTTCATGCCGGCGGTCGGAACGGGCAGGCATCTTCATATCCGGGAAAGAAAGCGGCCAGCATTCTTCAGAGACCATCATGGAATCGAATACGGGAAGGTACTTTCCCACAGCGTCATCCAGAGAAAAAAGTCCTTTCTCAACACACTGCATCGCTGCCGTCATGGTAATCACTTTTGTGCAGCTGTAAACATCATACAGATCCTCCGGCGAAACAGGAATCGTTTCTTCATAATCCCGCCAGCCGAATGAACTGCGGTAAATCACCTGGTGATCCTTCATTACCTTCAGGTCCGCGCCGTGAATACCGTAAGTTTTATCCAAAGCATGGAAATACTGGTCCAGTTTCTGAAAATTCATGCGCATTCTCCTCCCTGATCTCTGGAATTTACACATATTATATTAAATATCCCGCCGGATTGCTATTTCAGAATATCCGTATAGATTTTGATTTTGTATGTTTTTATGAAATACAAAGGCCGCAGGCCTGAATCAGGCCTGCGGTCGTATGATGCCACGTCCATGCTGCTTCCACGTATTGTATAATGCCGGAGATAAACGGACTGCCGCCCGGCCCCGGTATCCCGTTTATTTATTCATCATGTGCACGTCAACCTGCTCATGGCCCGCGGTGAAGCCGGCTTCGCCCAGAGCTTTCTTGGTCTTTTCCAGAAGATCAAAGTAAGTATCCCAGTAATCCGCGCTGCTGCACCACATACGCGCAGTGATCTCATGGCCGGTCTTGCCCTGGTCCAGAACACGGGCAAAAGGCGCGGGATCCTTCAGGACTTTCTCATCCGCTTCCGCCACCGCGAGGATCACCTTTTCCGCTTCAATGAAATCCTGCGTATAAGGAATGGAATAGGTCAGGTCCACACGGCGGGTATCCTTTTCAGAGAAATTAATGACCGTCGCAGTAGACGCGGTACCGTTCGGAATATAGACGACACGGTTGTCCAGGGTCACGATGCGGGTATGATTCAGGGTGATCTCTTCTACAGTACCCATACTGCCGCCCACGTCGATGAAGTCGCCAAGTTTGAAGGGACGGGTGACCAGAAGCAGCACTCCGCCGGCCATATTCGCGACCGCGCCGTTCACGGCAAGGCCGATGGCAACACCGAGAGACGCGACCATGGCGGCGATGGCTGTCGTATCGATCCCCAGATAGCCGATCAGGCTGACCACCACCAGGATCTTCAGAAGCACCTTCGCCGCGCCGACAAGCGTCTTAAAGATGGTCGGATCCAGTTTCCCGGACACATCATTTGCCTTGTGCAGCTTGTTCGCGATAAAATCGATCACCTTGAAGGCGACGATCAGTATGATGACAGCAATTACGATCTTAATTCCGGTACTGGCAGCCCATGTACCGATACTTGTAAGTACGTCCTGCATAGTTGCTCCTTTCCTTTTTTCATGAGTTCCCGTCCGGAAGCTTTCATGGATCCGTTCCCGGTTCCGTCCCGGATCCCATCCCCGCGGAACGGAAGATGTTCCAGTTGACCAGTTATTTTTATTCTATCATTCAGCAGCTCTTTTTTCAATAATACAGACGTAATTTCCGGAATCCAAAGCGGGTACTTGACACAGGTTTTTTCATATGATATATTTACATTCCTTTCGTCACCAGTTCATGATATAAAGATCATAAGCGCTTTGACGCAGCCGGCTGATCCCCGGCCTTCTTCAGCCTTGGCAAGATTCATATTGGGAACGCACCCGCTGCTTTTCCCGGCGGATAACTACCAGGAGGATGCTTAAATGATTCATCTGGAAAACGTGGTAAAAATCTATAAGGTCGCGCGACGCGGCACCGGTACGAAGGAGACCCTCCGTGCCTTTTTCCGCCGTGATTATACGGAGATCCGCGCGCTGAACGGCCTTTCCTTCGACATCCAGGACGGAGAGATCGTCGGACTTCTGGGGCCGAACGGCGCGGGAAAAAGCTCATGCATCAAGATCTGCACCGGGATCCTGTATCCGGACTCGGGCACAGTGGAATGCAACGGCTTTATTCCTTACAAGGACCGGATGCGCTACACCCGGGAGATCGGCGTAGTCTTCGGCCAGAGGACGCAGCTTTTCTGGGACGTGCCGGTGGGAGATTCCTATGAACTTCTGAAGGACATTTACGACGTCCCGGAGCAGAAGTTCCGCGAAAACCTTCAGGAGCTGACGGAACTTCTGGATCTTCAGAAACTTCTGATGACTCCCGCGCGCCAGCTGTCCCTCGGGCAGCGGATGCGCTGCGAACTGGCGGCTTCTCTTCTTCATGACCCGAAAATTCTTTTCCTGGACGAACCTACCATCGGCCTGGACGCCGTATCCAAGCTCGCGGTGCGGAAATTCGTCAGAAAGATCAATGAAGAAAAGAAAACGACAGTCATTCTGACGACACATGATATGCAGGATGTGGAGGCGCTTTCGGAACGTGTGATGCTGATCGGAAAAGGCCGGCTCATACTGGACGGCACGCTTTCGGATATCCGGAGGGAAGGAGCCAGCCTGGACGAGTCTCTGGTGGAGTTTTACCGGGACATGGAACGGGATGATCAGGAAAGCGGGGACGCTGCGGAATGAAAAAGTACCTGTCCTTCTTCCGGCTGAGACTGGCCATGGGGCTCGAATACCGCGTCGCTGCCCTCGCGGGACTCACCACCCAGTTCTTCTGGGGATTCATGCTGATCGGCGCGTACCGCGCATTCTATGAATCGAACCCCTCCGCTTTTCCCATGACCTTCCAGGCGATGGTGTCCTATATCTGGCTCCAGCAGGCTTTTCTTGCTTTTTTCAACACCTGGAGATATGACAACGATATTTTCTCACTCATCACGGACGGCGGCATTTCCTATGAGCTTGCGCGTCCCGTGGACCTGTACCGGATGTGGTACGCGAAGAACCTGGCCATGCGGATCTCGGAAGCAGCGCTCCGCTTTGCGCCTGTACTTCTTCTGGCCGTACTGCTGCCGCAGCCGTTCCGTCTCGGGAAGCCCGCGAGCCCTGCGCATCTTCTTCTGTTCCTCTGTACGATGACGACCGGGCTTCTTTTAATGATCGCCTTTGTGATGATCCTGTACGGACTGTGTATGAGAACAGTCTCCCCGACAGGTATCCGCCTTTTCATTCCCGCGATTGCGGAATTTCTGTCCGGCCAGATCATCCCGCTGCCCTTTTTCCCGGAGAAAATGCGGAAAGTGCTGGAACTGCTGCCCTTTGCCGGCATGCAGAACGTGCCCCTCAGGATCTACGGCGGCGACCTCTCAGGGGACGCCATGTGGATGTCCATCGCGCTTCAGATCTTCTGGCTCGGTGTATTTCTGGTTCTCGGGAAGCTGCTGTTCCGGTCCACCGTGCGGCGCGCCGTGGTGCAGGGAGGTTAACTCATGAAGAATCACGCATTCAGGCTTTACCGCCACTATATTTCCATCAACGTCCGTTCGGCGATGCAGTACAAGGCCTCCTTCGTCCTTACCATTCTCGGCCAGACCCTGGCGACGGTCTCCACCTTGCTGAGTCTGGTCTTTATCTTCCGCCGTTTCCCGAACGTCAAGGGATTCACCATCAATGACGTGATCCTCTGCTGCGGCATCGTACAGATGCAGTTCGCCGCCGCGGAAATGTGGGCCCGGGGATTCGACCGCTTTGCGGAAACAGTAAGAAAGGCGGATTTCGACCGCATCCTGCTCAGGCCGCGGAACCAGATCCTTCAGGTGCTCGGCAGCCAGTTTGAGATCTCCCGGATCGGCCGGCTCATCCAGGGCATTCTGATGCTGGTGTACGGATTTCTCAAAGCCGGGATCTCCTGGAACTTTATGAAGGTCCTGACGCTGGTCCACATGCTGTTTGCGGGAACGATGCTTTTTTCAGGACTCCATATGATCCGCGCATCTCTCTGCTTTTTCACGCTGCAGGGTCTGGAATTCATGAATATTTTTACGGACGGTTTCCGGGAACACGGAAAATACCCGCTCAGCATCTACGGAGACAAGTTTCTCCTGGTCTGTACCTTTATCATCCCCTACGCGCTGACCCAGTACTATCCGCTTCTGTATCTTCTGGGGAAACGCACGGACTGGTGGCTGGCCTTTCTGCCGCTCCTTGCTCTTTTATTCCTGATCCCCTGTTTTCTATTATGGCGTATCGGAGTCAGGCATTATCAGTCCGCGGGATCCTGAGATGAAAATCATCTTAAGGCGCCGGAAATGAAAACCATTTAGAGGCGCCGGAAATGAAAAAGGAATTGCGCGGATCCCTGTTTTGTGTTAAAGTATAAAAGATATGTCCGCCGCGTGAAAAAGGCGGGCTCAGGAGGTTTTATCATGCAGATCTATGAAGAATTACAGGCAAGAGGGCTGCTGGCGCAGGTGACCGATGAAGCGCAGATTCGCGATTTGATCAA
>CADCQD010000218.1 GCA_902803485.1 uncultured Eubacteriales bacterium
GGTTTTTATACACCCGGCGTATTCTCCGAGCTTTTCCCGCAGGCGTTTGATGTGGGTGTCCACAGCCCTTGCTTCCCCTTCGTAGTCATACCCCCAGCATTTTACCAGAAGCTGTTCCCGGCTCATCACCATGTTTTTGTTCTGCATCAGGCAGTGCAGCAGGGTGTATTCCTTCGGTGTCAGATCGATTTCCTTTCCGCCCGCAAATACCTTTCTGGCGGAACTCTCCAATGTGATGCCCCCGCCTTCTATCCGATCTCCGGCAAGAACATTTCTCTGATTGCGCCTGATGAGCGCCATGGTTTTGGCATACAGGACAGACATGGTAAATGGCTTTGTCACATAGTCATCGGCACCGAGTTCGAAGCCCAGCAGCTTGTCCTCTTCATCGGACAGGGCGGTAAGGAAAATAATAGGGACATCGTTCGTTTTGCGCACAGCACGGCAGACGGAAAGTCCGTCCAGTTCCGGCATCATAATATCAAGCAGAACAGCGTCAAATCCGCTCTCACCGAGCATGCCGAGTGCCTGCGTTCCGCTGCCTGCGGGAACGGGGATCTCTCCTTTGCTGTGAAAATAGTCGCACAGTACTTCGCGCAGTTTTGCTTCATCTTCAACGATAAGGATCCTGTAATTCATGATGCCTTTCCTCCTTTCTCCCTTACTGTAGCGCTTCGGTTTGTATTCTCTGTGTCAAAACGAAGAATATAGAAATATTATATCACAAGTTTTCAGACAGCCCAAACGGTATTCCGATGTTTATAAAGATATGATATGATATAATGCAGCGGAAAGAAGGCAAATTCGCTGCTGCGAGAAGGAGACGGCGAAATGAAGGCATTGTCTGACGAAAAAATAAGAGAATTTGATCTGGGCGGGCTCACGTATCTGCGGCCGCTGCAGGATCCGGCGGGCGAGTGGTATTACGCATTGAACTATCCGGACGGCGATCTGTATGAGGCGGAAGAGATCCACGCGGAGGGCGGGGCCCTGGCAGGGAGCCTCTTTTATCTGCTGCGCTATCCGGATGGAGAGGTCATTAAACCGCTTGAAAGAAAGGCGGATACCGTCATCGGCGAACCGGTGTATTACGGCGGCGTGATCTCTTTCCCGTCTGTGGATTTTACCGACGGGATGATCCGCATCTGGCGCTTCTCCTGCAGCGGACGGACGCTTCGGGAAGCGGCGGCCCTGCCGCTTTCTTCGGTGAAGGACTGTTATAATCTGCGCCTTCACGAACATCCGCTGACATTGAGCCGTCAGCCGAATGACGGAAGCTTTGAGCTGCTCTGGCCCGAACGGAAGACCTTTGCGGTCCGGCCTACGGAGAGTTTCTTCCACCGGGACGGCCGCCGGCTGTTCTTCGGAGACTGGAAAGAAGATCCGGATTACCGGGAGGAGACAGTCATCCGCGACGCCGAGACCGGCGAGGAACTTGAGCGCCTGCCCGGGGATATCACGGTCATGCCGAACGGCGAACTGTGGCATCTGAAGGGCTTGGCTCCCGATGATTTTTGACAGGAGGATGAATATGAGCGGCCTCAGCCTGGATGAAAAACTAAAGAAAGCCTGGAACGAACGTACCGATAAAACCAATGACCGCTTTGATATCTTTGCCGAGCTGGAAAGTGTCGGCAGCGAGATCGGCCTTTCCGCGGCGGACGCGGGCGGGAAGGTGGAGTTTTACGGAGAGGATCCCATCGTCAACAGCACGATCCGCCTGGGCGCCGGTGCCGGCATCAGCCTGATGTTAAAGGCGCTGGCAGCCACGAAGATCTGGCGGCTCCGCGGCGGTCCGGGACAGGATCTGAAGCTGGATCTCGCCAAGGCGATAGGGCGTCTCAGCATCGCCTACAAATATCCCTATAAGCTGAACGGATACCGCGCCGACCGCTGGGACAGCAATCTCGCCGGTCTGATCGCCTTCTATAAAACAAAGGACGGAAATTTTGTCTGCCCGTACAACAACATGCCCAAGCTCCGGGACAGGATGCAGGACCTTATCGGCTGCCGCAACAGTCTTGCCTCCGTGGCGGAAGCCATTGCGAAATGGAACGCCGACGATCTGGAGAAGGCGGCCACCGACCGGGGCCTCGTCATGGCGAAGGTCCGGTCTCTGGAAGAATTTATGCGGGAAAGCGTCTATACCGATTATATAAAAGACGTCCCGCTGATAGAGATCGAGAAGATAGGCGAGAGCGAGCCGGAGCCCTTCACGCTGATGCCGGGCACGCCGCTGGAGGGCATACGCGCGCTGGGAATGGGCCATATCATTGCAGGCGCCGGTCTGGGACGGGCGCTGGCCTGTCACGGCGCGGATGTGCTCAATATCTGGCGTCTTGACGAATTTGAGCTGGAAAACTGCTATATTGCGGCGGACGTGGGGCTGCGCTCCTCCCGCAGCGATTATATGAATCCGGAGGGAATGGACCGCGTA
>CADCQD010000219.1 GCA_902803485.1 uncultured Eubacteriales bacterium
AATACAGCCTCCGGACATGACACCGGTGAGAAGTTCGCAGAGAAGTGCCAGGCCGAAGCCCTTATGCTCCCCGACCGGGAATTTGGTACCCGCAAGAAGAGCCGCGGCGTCCGTGGCGGGCCGGCCTTCCGTGTCCACGCCCCAGTGAGCCGGCACTGGCTCTTTGTGATCCGCCATCATCTTCAGTTTTTCATAGGATACGTACGCAAGACAGATATCCAGCATCACCGGGTCAGGACCGCCCGCGGGAAACGCAAAACCCATGGGAGACTGTCCGATCAGATTTCCCTTATGCCCGGGCATGCCCATGGTCGGCATCGCCTTCGCGATGATCAGGCCGATATATCCCTGCCGTGCCGCCTGCTCGATATAAGGCGCGCTGCAGAGGTAATGATTGGAGTTGTTCACGGCGCACATGCCGATGCCGTGTTCAGACGCAAGCGCCATCGCCCGTTCCATAGAAAAATGGCCGATCAGCTCGCCGGGTCCGTTATCACCGTCATACCGTTCCATACCGCCGAAGGAAGAAAGCATCCGGAATTCCGGGGAAGGATTCAGTTCGCCGCATTTCAGTTTCTCCAGCCGCTGCGGGAGGTTGTGGATATCATGATGTCCGACACCGCGTTTTGTGGTGCTGATATAAATATCCGTCATGATCCGGGCATTCTCATAAGACATGCCCAGTTTCACAAGAAGTGAGCAGATCCATTGGTCAAGATCGGAAAACCATATCCTCATCATCCTGCCCCCTTACTTTTTATCCCAGTCAAGGATCCCGTATTCATCCAGCAGCTCCCGGGCAAAGGCAAGACCTTCCTCTGTAATGGAAACCGATTTTGATCCATGGGATCCCTGATCGATGAACCCGTTTTTCTCCAGAAGATCCATTGCCGCGAAATCATAGTTTTTCCAGGCACGGTTTGCGCCGGATTTTGTATCACTGAACCTGGTCAGATACAGAAGCATCATGGTAAGTTCCTGAACGGCCTGCTCCGGCGGTGTATCCGCGTCATCCAGATGCGCCAGAAGTTCCTCAAGAAACGACTGCGCTTGTGTTTCCACGTTCCTCCCCCGGGTACGGGAATCGGCCTTCTTCGGCTGTTTCGACTCGGAGATCCGGCAGAATCCTTCCTCGCCGCTGATCAGATCATCGTATAATTCCGGAAAACTTTTCGGTTTCGTTTTTGTATCCAGCAAATACATTTTCGCGAGCCATCTGTTTGTCTCTTCCAGATCAAATTCCCGGTCCGGAGCGCCGCCGGACCATTCCATCATCTCGTCATATTCCGGATGATCCGGATCATCCAGGATATCCTTCAGATTTTCATAACCAAAGACCCCGCCGCAGTCGTCCAGAGGACAGTTGCCTTTATACTTGACCACCTGGGGATAGTTCAGTTCATAATCATCCAGGATCTTTTCGATCTGCACCAGATGGGTCCAATCATCACCGAAATCATAGGTAAACTCATAGGACTTTACCTGATCCAGATACTCATCGATCAGATGTTCCGAGGCCTCCTGCAGGTCGATGCCGCTCCAGCCGCTGAAATCTTCGTCCGGATCATCCTGAAACTCGACCCCCAGCCGCGGAAAACTGTGACTTGTCAGGTGATATCCTTCCCAGCCCATGGCAAACACAAAGATCACGGATAACTGGGAAAAGCTGTAGCCCGAAGGAATGATCAGCCTTCTCCAGATGGGCGGGTGGGTATCCTTTAACGTTAATTTGATCTGATAGGCTTTCATATCGTCCTCCTTATGATTTCTATGCTTACATGACGTAATGATTCATGCTTACCTGACGTACCGTTCATAAGACGGATCGATCCGGATCAGTTCTTCCAGATCATCGATCTCTATAATGTCTTCCTGCCGCATTTCACGTATGCCGAGGGTATAATCCTGAAAATGGCAGAACATCGCAACGTCATCCCAGTAAATATCCCTGTTTCCTCTTTCAAATTCGTATTCCAGGTGCTTCCTGAGTTTCTTCCCGTCTTCCGCGGTCCACCGGCTGACGGAATACAGCTGCCAGCCGCGGGATCCTCCGGTCCGTGAACAGCTTTGGACGACCCCGCCGCTGACCTGCATCAGCCATTCGTTTGTTTCGCCTTCGCACCAGACCGCGTTATAGCCTGACAAGGTAAACCTGGGTTCCAGGATCGCCGGATCATAAATGATCTGGTCGCCGTCCAGTATGATGCAGTCTCCCAGGTATTTCCGCGCCATATAGAGGGATGAAATATTATTGCAGGTCTGATAGTACGGATTTTCGATCAGATCGATCTCCGGTTTTCCCTCAGCCCATGCATAGAACTGTTCCTTCAGATGGCCGATCACCACATGGATCTCAGTAATGCCATTTTGTTTCAGCGCATCTACTACGGAGTCGATCATTCGTACACCCCGGACCTTGACCAGCGGTTTCGGCACCTCAAGGGTCAGCGGCATCATCCGCGTACCGATTCCGGCAGCCATGATGATCGCCCGCTTTACGTTATGGGTCACACTACTCATTCCGATATCTCCCCCCCGGAAATGTCCAGCACATTTTCATTTACTAAATACTGATAATAATCCTTTGCAAAGCGATACTGGCGTATTGCGTATTCTCCAAATTCTACCCCGAGATTTCTCTTAAACTCGCACCAGTTTGACCATAGCAGCCCGCACACGGAAATATATGCGTATATTTTTTTCCGTATCATTGGCGAACATGCTCCGCGAAAATAAATATCTATCAACCGGTCCACCTGATCTCTGTTGTACAGGCTGTAGATACAGAACATCGCAATATCCACGTGAGGGTCCTGCATTCCTGCATATTCCCAGTCGATGAGCTGCAGATCCTCTTGCTCATCTCCTTCTTTCCGATAAAAGAGAAAATTATCCGGTACAGCATCAATATGGGTCAGACAATTATCCTTTTCAATACTATCTATCAATGGCTTCAGGCTGAATACATGCGCTTTTGTCTCTGTATAATCCCCATATACAGATGGCCGGTTTTTCCATAAGGATTCATAAAAGTCGATATTCTCAAATAAATCAAACGTATGCTGAACGGTCAGCTTTTGTTCATGAAAGCTTCTCAACTTCTCCATGCATCTGGTAAGATCTGATAGATCATTCCTTCTGCACATACGGATTCCGCTCAGATACCGGGTTATTTTATACCCCCTTTGCGGATCGATAAAGACCGGATCATCACAATATCCAAGTCCTTTAATCGTCTGGTATACCTCCTCCTCCTGCGCATGGTTGATCAACTGATCCGTACCTTCACCCGGATTCCGGATGATATACTTTTCATCATCTACAGAAAAGAGAATCGACTGATTGGTCATGCCTTCTTTCAGTACCGAAATAAGCGCGATCTTATCTGTATTTGTATGAAACACCTCAGCAATCACGTTCATGATATCTGATTTCTGCCATCTGTACTTTTCTGTCATCATCCGCTGATCCATCCGCTGATCTTCAATCAATGAGTCTCTTCCACTATTTCCGGATAATTCCGCTCCAGATCCACCACCAGCGGATGATGGGTCCATACGCGCTCTTCTTCCGGAGGAAGCTGCATATAATCTCCGTATTCCGTCCGGAGCGCTGTATCGTAATCAGACACCGCGTTATACTTTCTCCCGCAGAAATCCATCTTTTCAAATGAATCAAACAGATCCGCCGGATAATACAATTTACTGTCTTTCAGTGTGCACGGGAAGAAAATTTCGCGATTCGTATTCTGATATCTGGCAATGGACCGCTCGGTTTTCAGATACACTCTGTACCGGAATCTCTCCGGGAGCTTCAGCATCAGGCCTTCCAGAAGACCTGTCACGCCGCCGCTTTTGCTTTTGTAACCTCTGGAAAACAAAAGGTTGATCATGCAGGAAACATACTGCAGGGACCTGCGGATCCCTTTCGGTGCCACACGGTCTCCGGGGAAAATATCGATAAAGATGCCGGTATGGTACGGGGCGCACATTTCTGCCCGGCTCTGTACAAATGCCGTATGATCTTTCCGGATCTTCGTAATATTTTGTGTGTAACCGGGTTCATTTCTTTTATTCCTGAGCAGGTACTTTTTATCAGCGGCATGGTCCCAGATGCGGAGCAGTTCCTCATAGTCTTCTCTGGGCATCATCAGGTCGATATCATCGTCCCAGGGGATAAAACCCTGATGTCTGACCGCCCCGATCAAGGTGCCGTACGCCAGAGAATACCTCAGATGATTCTCTTCACAGACCCGGTGAAATTCATCCAGGATCTCGAGTTCCACCGCCCGGATCGCTTCAATATCGATCTGCTGCATGTGTCATTTCCTCCTGTAGATCTTACAATCCGTAGTAATAATATCCGAAGGTCACTTCCTCCGCCTGTCCGCGAGCTTATATATCGCGGAAACGATTTGGTGCAGAATATACGCAGCTATGAGTATGGCTGCTGTCAGAGCGAACCAGTTCAGAGGGAAAAACAGGCTCTGCTCTCTGATCACATCAATAATTACATACTGGACAACATAGATCTCCAGCGTCATATCAGAAATAAATTGTATCACCCGTTTCACAGGTACCGGCAGTTTTTCCAGCTGCGCGTCCAGCCCGCTGAACATCCGGAACAGAAAATAAAGCAGCGCGAAGATCGCAAATTGATTTACGAACTGAAGCGGAGCCAGCGCGGCTCTCCCTGAAAACAACAGTTTGCTCGCGAAATAAACGATCAGCATGGTGACGGCACCCGCAGGCGCGATCCAACGGAAATGGTTCCTCAATTCTCCGTCATGCTGCCGGAACCAGGCACCAAGAAGCATGCTTTCCAGAAACAGAAGCCGGATCATCGGCTCGTGGACGGAGTCGATATGATAGAAACTTCGGTCATAAACGGTCCAGTAAAGCAGCATCCATATTCC
>CADCQD010000220.1 GCA_902803485.1 uncultured Eubacteriales bacterium
CACGTGATCCCGGGTCTTCCGAAGAGATGGACTGCAGGAACGAACAGGTGCCGGCAGCGGATCCCGGCGCTTCAGTTATGCATTTATAGCGCAATTTCTTTCATATGCAACAAATTAATAAGAATGTTACTTCTTATTATTCATGTCATTTGTTAAAATATCCGCATGCATTTCCATTCACTATTCCAAGGAGGATATTTCCTATGTCTACAACAGAACCGATCCGCAATAAGGCACAGCTGAAAATCATGGCTGATTATTTTCTGGAGCGTCAGCAGTTCAGGAATTACGCGATGCTGATCACAGGGACCTGTACGGCGCTCAGGATCAGCGATCTTCTGATGCTGAAATGGGAAGACGTTTATGATTTCAGCCGGAAGTCCTTCAAAAGCCGTCTTCTTCTGACAGAAAGAAAAACCGGGAAGGCCAAAGCAGTGGCGCTGAATCAGCAGGTCATCTCAGCGCTCAGCCTGGTCTTCCCGGAAAGGAACAGCAATTATATTTTCAGCAATAAAAAAGGAACCCCCATCAGCCGTACACAGGCCTGGAGGATCCTTCATAAGGCAGCCGGAACACTGGGGATCGATGGAGTCATCGGCTGTCATTCTTTAAGAAAGACCTGGGGATATCATGCCTGGACAAGCCAGAAGATCTCCCCCGTGATCATCATGGACGTCTACAACCACAGCAGCTACGAGATCACCCGGAGATACCTCGGGATCGCCCAGGATGATCTGGACAACGCCTATCTGAAAACGGACCTTTTCTGATCCGGGCTTCACGGAAGCTGCAGTCCTGTCTGATTTCTTCTCACTTCTCCTGCTCATCCGGCAGCTTCAGCATCAGATTATTCAAACTCATGGAATACGTATACCTGGCGTCCTCAGCCACCGCCATCGTAAGGCGGATGCCCAGCGCGTCCTTCCCCTCCCCGGGCACGTAATTGATGGGATCAAAGGCCCTGCAGTCGTCCCGGAAACGAAGCACCCAGTAGTCCTTCTTATGCAGCACACGAACGGACAGGTGATGCGGTTTTTTATCCTTCCGGAATCCGTGATCAATGATATTGGTCGCCATCTCCTCAATGCACAGGGCAATATGGCTGCTGCGCCGCCTGCTTTGTCCGCGGCTTCTGCAGAAAGACTCCGCTTCCTTTGATACCCGGACGGCTTCTTCCAGGGTATGAATATCCACCTCCATGAGCTGATCCTCCGGTACGCCGAAGGTCTTCTGCAGCATCAGATATACGCCGTTTTTCCAGGGGACGGACTTCTCTCTATAGCGGATCAGGAGCCCGATCAGGACAAGGGTCAGGAATTCTCCGCCGAAATAGAACAGCCATACGCCGGCCGTCCCCATAAAACGGCTCAGCACAAACGCGGTGAGTACCGGACACAACAGATTTTCAAACAGGGAAATGATCTCTGTCAGCCGCACTCTTTCAGACGCCTGATAGCTGTATTTCAGAGAGACCACGAGGCAGCAGGGAAGCATCCCCAGGAGGAAGAGGCGGATACCCTGTACCGCCATCTTCAGTGTGCCGCCCTGCTCTGTAATAAACAGCCGGGCAAGGACCGGCGCAAGCAGGGTCAGCAGGATCCCGGCGGCAACACACAGAACGATCGAATAATTGAACAGGCTCTGGATCACTTCCTTCATGGAAGTCCTGTCCTCTTCGCTGTAGAAGATCCCGGAAAGCGTCAGGGCCACGCCGCCGACGCCCGCTGTGATGCTGTTGGCCGCATTACCGATGCTTGACACCACAGAATACGCCGCAACAGCTTCCTTTCCTCCTGTACCGAGAAGCATCCAGTTCAGGATCAGGACCTGGACCACGATGCCCGACATACCGATGATCGACGGGATACCGCCTGCCAGAAGCTCCCGGATCTTCTTCCATGTGATCAGTTTCCGGGAGAACCGGAATACACACTTTTTAGATACAAAATACCATCCGCCCACGATCATGGCGACATAATAGCTGAGGGAAGACGCCAGGCCCATGCCGAACATCCCGCCGTGAAACACCAGCACATTTAAAAGATCCAGCGCGATATCCGCGACGGTCATTGCCAGCACTGCCGCGATCAGAAGGCCGCTCTGCCCTGCGATCTGAAGGAAAGGCACCAGGATCATCGCGATCATGGTCCCCGGCGCGCCGATGATAAATCCAGCCAGATATTCCCGGGTATTGTCAAATAACGGACCCTCTGTTCCCGCGCCGATCGCTGTCGTGATGGGCGTACGGAAGATCAGGACCGCTGCAGTGAGCACCAGAGCAACGCCCAGGCCTACGGCAAAGGCACTGGAATAACCGGAATCGGTTTCTTCACGGGAACCCTTTCCCAGAGATTTTCCGCAGGCGATCTGGACGCCCGCGGAAAGCATATTTGCCGCGGCCGCGATGAACAAAAGGATCGGATTCGCAAGCTGATAAGCGGAAAGCGCATCCACACCCATAAATCTTCCGATCATGATACTGTCGATCAAAAGACACAGTGTAACCGTAAGCGCGGAAATGATCTGCGCGGCCAGCATCTGTCTGATCAATTTACTAACCATGATGAACCTCTACTCCCTCATACCGTGAATAATGACGATCCTTCGGCAGGATCATCCGATCTGACGTGTATCCGTAAAATTCGGCGCATATTTCACTGCCAGCCGGATCGCTTCGATCATGCTGACCGCGCTGGCGAGCCCTTTCCCGGCGATGTCCATGGCGGTCCCGTGATCCACGGAAGTCCTGAGGATCGGCATGCCGTTCGTGACTGCAATGGTCCGTTCAAAGTCCAGGGTCTTCGTTGCGATATGTCCCTGGTCATGATACAGAGAAAGGACACTGTTATACCGGCCCTGAAGCGCCAGGTGGAACACGGAATCCGCGCTGACAGGGCCAGCCACGTCGTACCCTTCCGCCTGAAGCTCCGCTACCGCGGGATAAACCTCCTCCACCTCTTCATTACCGAACAGGCCATGTTCTCCGCTGTGGGGATTCAGGCCGGCTACTGCCATGGTCCCTTCCGTGACTCCCAGCCGGCGGAGCGCTTCCGTACAGCGTTTGACGTAATCCTTGATCCGTTCTTTTGTGATCATGTCACAGGCCTGCCGGAGAGACACGTGCCTGGTCAGGAAAAATACGCGCATACCGCGCACCTCAAACATAGTCAGCGGATCCGGCGTATTCGTCAGCGCGCCGAAGATCTCCGTATGTCCGATAAAGTCCACGCCTCCCTTTTTCAGGGATTCCTTATTGATGGGCGGAGTCGCTACCGCGGCGGCCTTCCCGGCGTTCGCGAGGCGGATACATTCCACGATGTATTCATACGCGGCTTTACCGCACATGCCGCTGACCTCTCCGATGGTGAATTCCGTCATGTCGATATTGTCAAGATCGAGAAGATCCAGCACGCCCGGCGTATACAGCCCTTCTTCCGGTGAGCGGACCACATGGATCTCAGGCTGCGGGGACCCGGGATAGGTCTTTGCCAGTTCCATGATCTTCCGGTCGCCCGCCACCAGGCATCTGGCAGTCTTCATGATCTCCGGATCCGTCACGGCTTTTAATACGATCTCCGGCCCGATGCCGGCAGGATCGCCCATCGGAATGCAAATCAGCGGTCTGTTCATCTGCAAGTTTCCTCTC
>CADCQD010000221.1 GCA_902803485.1 uncultured Eubacteriales bacterium
AAAGATACTGTGTCGTCATTCCTTTGCCTCCTTTTCTGCCGTCCGGTCGCGGTAAACACCCAGCGGATAGTACGGGATCATGGCGTCATCGATCCACTTCAGCGCCTTTTCCGGCGTCATGCCCCAGTTTGTGGGGCAGGAAGAAAGCACTTCCACAAGTGAGAAGCCCTTGTTCTCCACCTGGTTCCTGAAGGCCTTCAGGATCGCCTTCTTGGCCTGGCGCACATGCGCCACGGAGTTCACGGTCACGCGCTCCAGATACTCAGGGCCGTCAAGCTCTGACAGAAGCTCACAGACACGGATCGGATAGCCGCAGGCCTTCACGTCTCTGCCGTAAGGAGAGGTCTGGGTGACCTGCCCCGGAAGGGAGGTGGGCGCCATCTGGCCGCCGGTCATGCCGTAAATGGCATTGTTGATGAAGATAATGGTGATATTTTCATTTCTCGCCGCGGCATGGACCGTTTCCGCCATACCGATGCTTGCCAGGTCGCCATCGCCCTGATACGTGAAAACGATGTGGTTTTCCGGATCCGAACGCTTTACACCGGTAGCCACAGCCGGCGCGCGGCCGTGGGCAGCCTCGATCATATCACAGTTAAAATAATCATAAGCCATAACGGAGCAGCCGACCGGCGCGATGCCGATGGTGCGTCCTTCAATGCCCAGCTCGTCGATGGCTTCCGCCACCAGCCGGTGTACGATGCCGTGGGTGCAGCCCGGGCAGTAATGGAACGGAACGTCCGCCAATGCTTTCGGTTTTTCAAATACGATCATGCTCTGCCTCCTTTCGCTGCTTCACGGATCGCGTCCAGCACCTGTCTGGGGCTGGGGATCATGCCGCCTACACGGTTGCAGAGGGTCACAGGAACCTTGCACTCGCAGGCCAGCTTCACATCCTCGATCATCTGGCCCATGGACAGCTCCACGGAGATGATCTGCTTCGCGGTTTCCGCAGCCTTCTTAAAAGGCGCCTTCGGGAAGGGCCATACAGTGATAGGACGGATCAGACCGGCCTTAATGCCTTCCTTCCGCGCTTCATTGACGGCGTTCCTGGAAACACGTGCCGCGATGCCGAATGCCGCGATGATGATGTCCGCGTCTTCGGTCAGATATTCTTCATACATCGTCTCATTCTCTTCCACCAGCTTGTACCGCTCGAAACGCTCGAAATTCGTGCGCTCCAGGGTCAGCGGATCCAGATACAGAGAGTTCACGATGTTGTGCTTTCTTTCCATCTTCGTGCCGGTAGTAGCCCAGGGCTTCTCCACAGGCGCGCTCTGTTCGAACTCAAAGCTGACAGGCTCCATCATCTGGCCCACCGTACCATCCGCCAGGATCATTGCCGGCATGCGGTACTTATCCGCCAGTTCAAAAGCCTTAATGGTAAGTTCTGCCATTTCCTGAACAGACGCCGGCGTCAGGACGATCAGGTGATAATCGCCGTGGCCATGGCCGCGGGTCGCCTGGAAATAGTCCGACTGGCTGGGCTGAATGCCGCCCAGGCCCGGGCCGCCGCGCTGCGCGTTCACGATGACGGCGGGAAGATCCGCGCCGGCAAGATAAGAGATACCCTCGCCCTTCAGAGAAATTCCGGGGCTGGAACTGGAAGTCATCACACGCTTTCCGGTGGAACTGACGCCATAAACCATATTGATGGCCGCGATCTCAGATTCCGCCTGAAGGAAGGTGCCGCCGATCTTCGGCATGCGCTTTGCCATGTACGCTGCGATCTCCGTCTGCGGGGTAATGGGGTAACCGAAGTAATGACGGCAGCCGGCGATGATGGCGGCCTCCGCGATGGCTTCGTTGCCCTTCATTAAAACTTTTTCTGCCATGTCACTCTCCTACCTTTCCACCGTAATCACACAGTCCGGGCACACCGTCGCGCAGGAAGCGCAGCCGATGCACGCGGCTTCGTCCGTGAGTTCTGCCGGATGATGACCTTTTTTATTGATGACATCCGGAGAGATCCTCAGGATCTTCTTCGGGCATGCGAGCACACAAAGTCCGCAGCCCTTGCAGTTATCTGTCAGAAACGTCAGTTTTGCCATTTATTGACTCCTTTCCTGTTCTGATGATATATTCGCCCCCGATCACTGATCAGGGGGAGCCGCCCCGCAAACCGGGGCTTGAGGGTACTTTCTCAGAGGAACCTGCTTGAGTTTCCGGAACTTCAGGGTCATGACTCAGAGAAACTGGCTTGAGTTTCCGGAGCTTCAGGGGTCCTGTTCAGGGAAGACCCGGCTTATACCGGCCGCTTCTGCAGATGCAGCGGAAACAGGTCGGAAATATCATTTTTCAGTGTTTCATAAAGTGTATCTTCCACGGTAGTAAGCACCACCGGAAGTCCCGTAATTTGCGCGGTCTCCTGCGCGAACTTCTGCGATCCCCTCACAAGGTCCGCGTCAGTCTCCGCTCCCAGATTGCTGTTATGTATGATGCCAGTAAACCGGATACCGCAGGCGTCCTCGATCTCTCTCATCACACCAAGGATCTCCTCCGGCGTCCTGGTAAGAGGCCGGAAACGGTTCACCACAAGATACATTTCATAATCATTCTCTTCCCGGATGGCAGGAGCGATCCTCCCCAGCGCCAGCGCGCCTCTTTCATCACCACCCACGTCAATGATCACATGCTGCGTCTTATCATCCGTAATACTGTAGATCTCCTGAGGCAGCGCCGGCGCGTCCAGATTGGTATTCGCGTATTCAGACACGATCACGCGCACCCCGGCAGCCTCCAGCTCATCCCGGCTGTCCGCGGACCGGTAATACGGATTCACGATATCCAGGTCCGCGATCGCCACCCGCTTCTCCTGTTTCCGGAGATCCATGGCCATATTCACCGCCACATTCGTCTTGCCGCTGCCGTAGTGGCCGCAAAGCAGCGTAATTCGCTTATAATTCATCCACATCTCCCGGCATACTCAAAATTCGTATTCAATAAATGAGTAAGCATGCTAAGTCTTATATTGCTTTTTCGTTCCGCGCATAACTCATACACTTCGCGATATCAAGCTCTGATTATGTGTTTCCGTGTTTCTGTGGTGCCGGCAATAATTTCTGCCTTTCAC
>CADCQD010000222.1 GCA_902803485.1 uncultured Eubacteriales bacterium
ACGGGTTTCCTGAAATCAAAGGGTGAAGCCCGCCGCGGTATCCAGGAAGGCGGCGTCTACGTTAACAACCGCCGCGTCACCGATGCAGCCATGAACATCACCATCTCCGACTTCATCGAAGGCAAGTTCCTTGTCCTCCGCAGAGGGAAGAAGAACTACTTCCTGGTCAAGGCGATTTAGAAGCCGGAATCCGGAAACGGAACAGTTCTTACCGTTCCTTCCGGACATAAATAAAAACCAGTAAAAAACCTCTTTACCGGAAAACCGGTAAAGAGGTTTTTTTTATGAGATACAGTATGATTAATCGGGAAACCGGGCAGGGGTGCTCCGGTCCGGACAGCAGCTCAGTAGCGGTTCAGCTGGAAATCCTTATCGACCCCGTGAGCCATCGCGGCAACGAGATCCGATAACGAGACCAGATAGCTGACATCACAGACTTCGATCGGAGTGTGGGTATATCTGGCCGGGAATCCCATTTCAAGGCAGGCGACCCCGTCCTGCTCAAGCTGGAGATAAGCGGCATCCGTCACGATCCCCAGTGAAGCAAACCGCTGCAGGGGGATCCCGTTCTCCTCGGCGCAGCGCTTGCAGAGCTTAAACATCGGCTCATGCGGGAGCGTTCCGTTCAGGGTTCCGCGGCCGTGGAAGGAATACAGCGACACACAGGCCCCTTCACCAAGCTTATCCTCAAACCGGGTCCCGAGATCCTGGGTATCACCGGCAAGGACAACATCCATCATGATCGCCATATCCGGTTTGACGGTACGGGCGGCCATCATAGCGCCCCGCAGGTTGAACTCCTCCCAGACAGTCCCGACAATATAGGTATCGCATTCCGGGCGGTCCGCATGCAGTTTCTCCGCGATGGAGATCAGTGCCGCGCAGGCCCCGCGGTTATCCACGGCAGTACCCGTCACCCGGGTTCCCATCAGCTGTTCAAAAGCAGGTTTGTAGATGACCGGGCAGCCCACCTCGATCCCGAGAGCACGGACTTCCTTGTCGCTTTTCGCCCCGAGATCGATATAAAGGCTTGTTACCAGATCGACCTTGTACTTTTCCTCGGCAGGAGTCGCGTGATGGGCTTTCGGGCCGAAAACACCTTTATGCCATTTCCCGTCTTCGGAACGGATCAGCAGCTGCAGCCCGGGAAGGACCTTTTCGGGGATCCCGCCGAGGCGGTCCACCTGAACATAACCGTTCGGTTCGATACGCCGGACAATAAAACCGAGCTGATCCATATGAGCGAAAACCATCAGTCGGGGCATCTCCGGACCCTTCGTCCCGCTGATCTTCCCGATCACATTGCCCACATGGTCGATCCGGACATCATCGCAGAACGGTGTCAGCTGTTCGACCATCTTATATGCCATTTCACTTTCATAACCGCTGGGCGCAGGTGTCAGCATGAATTCCTGCAGCAGCTTCATCATATCCATAATCCGATTCTCCTTTTATTTTGCGCCGGTGCTGCGGATCACATTCAGGATCTGCAGAATATCGCCGTTTTCGTCCATCTTTTCCAGGTCCGCCGTCCGGTCTTTAGCCATATCCAATAACTTCTGTCCGTAATTCCGGATGTCCGGTACGACCGACCCGTCCCCCTCAATTTTATACCGATAGCAGAGAATTTTCAATAAAGAAACCAGGTCCTCCGCAGAACCGCTTTCCTGCCAGGCTTTTTCCGCCTCCGCCGGGTCCGCACCTGAGAGATCACCGATATCAAAAGGTCTTTCGCTTTCCCTTTTGACACCTGCGATCCAGGTCACCGCTGCCAGCAGGACCAGCATCAGGATAAATACCACATAAACCGTTGATTTTTTCATTGTCCGTCCGACACAAACCGGATCTCGGCCTGATCCAGCAGATCCTGTTTCATTTTCGTGAGATACGCTTTGGAAGACTCTTCCCTGATGAGCGCGCGGATGCTTTCGGCTGCCTCTTCCGGGGGCATGGATCCGGCAGGGATATCGCCGTAATATTCAAGGACCGCGTATCCGTTGGGAATAATGTAAGCCGTGCTGATCTCCCCGATTCTTGTAAAAGCATTCGCCCGGTCATAGTAGTCCGCAGCGAACCGGGTGGATTCCGGATTGAAATAATTGACCTGTGATGAACTTCCCTCTTTCAGGCCTTCCAACACTTCCGTAAAGCTGATCTTCCCGCTCAGCAGGTCTTCGTAGACCGGTTCGACTTCATCCGCAAGGGCATGGTACTGGTCCATGATCTGCTTATCGGCATTCGATACTCCCAGCTGCCTTGCCTGCCGCAGAAAAGCGGCCACCTCATCCGAAAACAGGAATTCCGCTTTCCGGATCAGTTTCAGATCTCTCGGACGGTAAACGACCAGTTTCCGGTTGAGCATGGCCGACTCAAACTCGTTTTCATCAGCGTCGAACAGTTCTTTCTGTTCGCTGTACAGTTCATCATAATATTGCCGGACCTCCTCATCGGAAGGATCCGGGGAATGCTCCATCCAGTATGCTTCGAGCGCGGAAATCAATGCAGAACGGCGGGCTGTCTCAAGGTAACTTTCCCGGGATTCTCCGATGACCTTCAGCAGGGAATCGATCTGCTCATCCATCTCTTCCCGTTCCAGGTTGGGATAGCTCACACGGACATAGCTTTCGACCGCTTCGATCATGCGGGCATAAAGCCGTTCGGTCTCCAGAAGCACCGCTTCGGTCCCGTCCAGGCCAAGGCGTTCCGCTTCATTCAGACAGACCTGTTCCGCGATCAGAGCCAGAACAGCCCGGTCAAATGCTTCATCCCGCGCCGCCTCTTTATCCTCATCCGACAGTGAAGATGCAGAAGATACAGCGGTGCCCGCCGCGGCGCGCCGGTCAGCCATTTCGCGGGTAATGACCGAATCGCCGACGTAAACAACAGCGGTCCCGTCATCGCATGAAACAGCACGCACTGACAACAGGATCAGAATGAATATCAAAATAAACTGACAGCTTTTTTGCATATTCCCGAATAAAATCCCCGGGAGAGATGCTCCCGGGGATAAAACTTATTGCATCATTACCGGATTATTCGGCAGCGTAGCGGGCGGAGATGGAAGCAACATCAATGCTGTCCATCAGCTCTTCCACATGGGAATAATCGAGGTTTTCATCGATGAACTGGTTGGTGAAGACACGATCCAGCGGAATTTCTTCAGTGATGGTACCGCTTTCAAGAGCAGCCTTCATGTTCAGGGCCCAGGCATCTTCCCACTGCTTGCCGGGGACGCTCAGGATGCGGGCTTCGGTTTCGGAACCGGGGGCGCCGAACATCTGATAATTGCGGCCTTCCTGAATGTAGACAGCAGCCTTCCAGGTCACGTCGATGTTCGGGAAAGTGTCAGCCATGATGGCGGCAGCAGCTTCCGGATTGTAGTGGACTGCATAAACAGCCTGCTGCATCGCGTGAACGAAATTGGCAACCAGTTCCGGATCGGATTCGATCAGGTTGGTGGAGGTGACGAGCGGGTTGGAGCTGGTCTGAAGAACTTCGTGACCGTCG
>CADCQD010000223.1 GCA_902803485.1 uncultured Eubacteriales bacterium
CCTGGCCACGCGTACCATGGCCTTTGATATCCGTTCGCTCCGGTGGTGCCCGGAGATCTTTGACGCCGCAGGCATTAACGCGGAGCTAATGAGCACACCGGTACCCACGGGGACGGCAGCCGGCTGCATCACCGCGGACGCGGCGGAGAGGACCGGGCTTGCGCCGGACTGCGTCATTGTATCTGTCGCCCACGACCAGGTGGCGGCGGCCATAGGAGCAGGGGCCTTTGACGGATCTGTGGCAGTGGACGGTGCGGGGACAGTGGAATGCCTGACACCCATCTATGACAGCCTTCCCGACATTTCGGTCATGAGTAAAGGCCTGTTCTCCGTCATCCCATATGCTATCCCCGGAAAATATGTGGCATATGCCTTTTCCTATTCCGGCGGATCCCTGATCCGGTGGTGCATGGATCTTTTCGGGAAGGGTGAAACGAACGCGAGCATGGAACGGGCTTACGGAAGCGAGGAGCCCACCGGGCTCCTGGTACTGCCGCATTTCTCCGGCGCCGGAACACCGTACATGGACATCGGCGCGAAAGGCGCGATCCTCGGTCTCACCACCACGACCACGGCAGCAGAAATCTACCGGGCATGCATGGAAGGCGTCGCTTATGAAATGAGGGTCAATTACGAAGCCCTGCAGGGCTCCGGCAGTCATTTCACAAAGCTGAACGCCACCGGCGGAGGCGCAAGAAGCAGGGTGTGGATGCAGATCAAGGCAGACATCCTGGACCTGCCCATCACAGCACTGCGGACAGCAGACGCGGGCACCGTAGGTTCCGCCATGCTGACAGGAATTGCAGCCGGCCTCTTCAGGGATCTTCCGGAAGCCGCATCCCGCATGGTGCAGGAAACAGAAACCTGCTTCCCCAGAAAAGAAATACATGAAAAATACATGGAAATCTATCAAAAATATAAAATGCTGTACCAGGCCGTAAGACCCCTCATGTAAACAGTTATCCACAAAGGTGCCAGGTACCTTTACGATACCTTTGCGGAATTGTTGCGTTTGTAAGAAAACTGCAATGATAATGTAAAGGTACCTGGCACCTGGGAGGGTACCGGTATGGTACCGGAAAGGATTTTTATGGAAAGAAAGTTTCCTTTGTTGAGCAGCCCTATTACGGTTGGACGGACGGTGTTCCGGAACCGGATGTTTTCTGCGCCGATGGGCGGTACGGATATTGCGAATGACGGCTGTATCGGGCCTAAGTCCGCGGCGTTTTACGAGCTGCGCGCCCGGGGCGGCGCGGCGGCTGTGACGGTTTCCGAACTGATGGTGCACCCTGCGACGGACGGCTCTCATGCGTATCATCTGGATGAGAGTATCCTGAATTCTCTGGCGGCGGCTACTTACGCGGCGGATGCCATCCGCCGTCACGGCGCGGTTCCTTCGCTGGAGCTGTCTCATTCCGGCATGTTCGCGGGCACCTATATGACTGACAAGACGCGGCAGAAAAGCATGAACCAGTGGGGCCCGTCGGATACGGTCCGCGCGGACGGGGTTCCGGTGCGGGCTCTGACCAAAGAAATGATCCAGGAGATCATTGCAGCCTATGGCCATGTGGCTGGCCTTGCGAAACGGGCTGGTTTTGAAATGCTGATGATCCATGGCGGCCACGGCTGGCTGATCAATCAGTTTTTCTCGACGATGTTCAATCGACGGACGGATGAGTACGGCGGATCTCTTGAGAACCGCTGCAGATTTGCTATTGAGGTGCTGAAGGCGGTGCGGGAAGCCGTGGGTCCCTACTTCCCTATCGAATTCCGCATGAGCGGCTCCGAGCTGGTGCCGGAGGGTTACGGTATTGAGGAAGGTGTGGAGATCGCGAAAATGATCGAGCCATACGTGGATATCATTCATGTGTCTGCCGGCACCTATCAGCGGTCTTTTGGCTTCACCCATCCCTCCATGTTCACGGAGCATGGCGTCAATGTATATCTGGCGGCGGAGATCAAAAAGCACGTGAAAAAACCGGTAGCTACCATTGGCGGACTGAATGATCCGGCCCAGATGGAAGAGATCATCCGGTCCGGCAAGGCGGATATCGTGTATATGGGCCGGGCGCTTCTGGCGGATCCGGAGCTGCCCAGAAAAGTTGTGGAAAACCGGGACGATGAGATCGTCCGGTGCCTCCGCTGCTATACCTGTATGGCGGAGAGGGCCACCACGTCCACCCGGCGGTGTTCTGTGAATCCGCTGATCGGCCGGGAAATGGATGGTGTGGAAGTAACGCCGGTGCGGGACCCGAAGAAGGTCCTGGTGGCAGGCGGCGGGCCCGGCGGCTTGTACGCGGCCTATACGGCAGCGCGCCGCGGGCATCGAGTCATCCTTTGCGAGAAGGAAGCGGAAGTGGGCGGTATCCTGAAGAGCGAACAGGCGCTGCCATTCAAGCATGAAATGTATGAATTGTCCGGGACGTATAAGCTCCTGGCAGAGAAGGCCGGTGTGGAGATCCGCCTGAATACGGAGGTGACGCCGGAATATGTGGAAAAAGAACAACCATACGCGTTGATCATCGCCGCGGGATCCGCACCGCTCAAGCCGCCGATCCCCGGCCTTCAGGGCGATAATGTAGTGCTGGTCAATAATTACTACAAAGAGAAGGACAAAGTTACAGACGATGTGGTCGTCTTCGGCGGCGGCCTGGCCGGCTGCGAGTGCGCGGTGCATCTGGGGATGGAAGGAAAGCGTGTACATTTGGTGGAAATGCGTGAAGAGCTGGCACCGGACGCCAATATCCGCCAGCGGCCGTTACTGCTTCAGCAGATCGGAAAATACGTGGAAGTCCACACCGGATACAGAGGACTGGAAGTCACAAAAGAAGGCATCTGGTGCGAGACAAAGGATGGCACGCGGGAACTGGTACCCGGAACCACCGTCATCTGCGCCTTAGGACAGCGGTCACGGACAGAAGTGGTAGAAGCCCTGATGAACACCGCACCCTACGTGCGGGTCATCGGCGACGCAGCCAAAGTCTCCACCATCACAAACGCAGTCTACTGCGGCTACCACGCCGCCCTGGACATCTGAAAAGGTGCCAGGTACCTTTACAACATTATTACAACAATATTGCTAAATTTACCGTAACTGTAACATTTTCGCAAATATATCGTAAAGGTACCTGGCACCTTTTGGGGGGTACCTGGGGGGAGGTTTTATGTTGCCTAAGGTGATTATTACAGGTAAGCATACGGATGAGACGATTCGGAGGTTTTCCGAGGTTCCGGGCTGCAGGATCGTGTTCGCGGAGGGGCTTCAGGATATTGATCCTGCGGACTTTGATGATACGGAGATCCTTCTGGGGGGTGTCAGCAGGGAACTGGCGGAGCAGATGCCGAGGCTCAGGTTCGTGCAGCTTTTCAGTGCCGGTGCCAATGGTTTTTCCTGGCTTCCGGAGCGGGTCGTTCTGGCGAATGCTTATGGTGCGTATGGGGATTCGATCGCGGAACATATGCTCGCGACTACGCTGATGGCTATGAAGCGTATGCCGGAGTATCTGAAAATGCAGGAGCGGCAGGATTGGGAGCTTCTGCCGGATATTGAGCGTTTTGATGAAATGAAGGTCTTGTCCGTGGGGATGGGGGCGATCGGTACGTCCTACCTCAGGAAGGCGAGTGCTTTGGGTGCTGAGTGCTATGGTGTCCGGCGGACGATCCACGATCAGCCGGATTTTGTCCGGAGGCTGGTGACGACGGACGATATGGATGAGCTGCTGCCGGAGATGGATGTGGTGGCGCTGAGCCTGCCGGGTACAGATGAAGTGGCCGGTATGTTTGATGAACGCCGGCTGAGGCTGATGAAGCCCACAGCGATCATCCTGAATGTGGGCCGGGGCAATTCGATCGTGACGGATGATCTGGTGAAGGTCCTGCAAAGCGGGCATCTAAGGGCTGCCTGTCTGGACGTCATGGATCCGGAGCCGCTTCCGAAGGGCCATCCTTTATGGACTGCGCCGCGGACCTATATTACGCCTCATATTTCCGGCGGCTACCGGGCCGGCGTGAATTACAGGCGGGTCATGGATGTGGCGGTGAAGAACCTCTGCCTGGTGCTGGAGGGAAAGCCGCCGGTGCACATCGTGGACAGAGCGCTAGGATATTAATTACGGATATTCCGGTACGGATCCATGGAAACCTGTACCGGCACAAATCTTGAAACAGAGAAGACAGGAGGAAATTACAGATGAAAAAAATCGGATTTATCGGCGTTGGTGTTATGGGAAAGTCCATGGTGCGGAATCTGAGAAAGAACGGCTTTGAAGTTTCCATTTACACCCGGACGAAGAGCAAGGCGGAGGACGTGATCGCGGAAGGCGCGATCTGGTGCGAAAATGTGAAGGAATGCGCGTCCGGGAAGGACGTGGTGATCTCCATCGTCGGTTTCCCGAAGGACGTGGAAGAGGTGTACTTCGGAGAAGGCGGTATTATCGCCAATGTGCCCGCCGGTGCTACGATCATCGATATGACTACCACCAGCCCCAAGCTTTCCGTCAGGATCTATGACGCGGCGAAGGAAAGAGGCGTGTTCGCGCTGGACGCCCCGGTTTCCGGCGGCGATGTCGGTGCCCGGAAGGGTACGCTGGCGATTATGGTGGGCGGAGATAAGGAAGCGTTTGACGCTCAGCAGGATGTGTTTGCGGCGATGGGCACCAATATTGTTTACGAAGGCGGTCCCGGTATGGGCCAGCACTGCAAGATGGCGAATCAGATCGCTCTGGCCGGAGCGCTGGCGAGCTGCTGCGAGGCCATCATCTATGCCCGGAAGGTGGGGCTGGATACGAAGACGATGCTGGATACCATCTCCACCGGCGCTGCTGGCAGCTGGCAGATGACCAATAACGGATACAAGATCCTGGACGGGAATTTTGATCCCGGGTTCTACGTCTATCATTACGTAAAGGATATGAAGATCGCCTGCGAGGAGTCCTCGGACCGGGAGACACTGCTTCCGGTGCTTCAGGACGTGCTTGCCATGTTTGAAGAACTGGAGAATGAAGGCGGCGGAAAGCTGGGCACCCAGGCACTGATCAAGGTGTATGAAGACCGGTAAGACCTGGTCAAAGCCACGAAGGCCGGTAATGCATGATGAAGATCACTTGGACCGGTAAGACCTGGTCAGAACGATAAAGACCTGTGAGGATCAATAACAGCTTATGAAGATCGATATGGAGTATTTCA
>CADCQD010000224.1 GCA_902803485.1 uncultured Eubacteriales bacterium
GCGATCTCTTCTTTTACGCGGGCGGTCACCTCCGCGCGGACGTTCTCCGCGATCTGCGCCTTTACCTGTTCAGTTACCGCCTGTCTCACTTCCTCCGCGATCCTGGCTTTGACTTCTTCCGTGACCCGGTTCAGAACTTCTTCCTGAAGGCCTGCCTGTACCGCGTTTTCCACCTCGCTGTATACCGCGTCCGCGATGCTCCGGCGCGCCTCAGCTTCCACCGCGGCATAGACCGTATCCCGGATCCCGGTTCTCACAGCATCTTCCACACGCTGCCGCACGGTACTCTCCAGGCCTGCACGGACCGCTTCCCCGACCTGGTCCCGGGTCATCTGCTCGATCCCTGCCCGGACCTCCTGTTCCAGCCGGGCACGGACTTCATCCTCGATCCCTGCCGCGACTGCCTGCTCCACTTCCTCTTCCACTCTGTCCGCGATCTCTTCGCTGACTGCCTGCTCCACCTGTGTGGCAACAGAGGCCGTGACCTGAGCCGTTACTTCCTCTTCCACCGCTTCATAGATCTCATTCTGAAGCTCTGCGGTGCGGATGCGGATCCGGTCTTCTCCCAGCATTTTCAGCCGGTCCGCCACCGGACGCACCGTATCAAAATAGGTGCCGGTAAAAGTATCCGTCTGCTCCGCGCCTCTGACCGTCACATACACATTGGTATAATAATCTGTCAGGAAGGCGTGATCGGGTACAAAAGCCAGCATGTCCACACTTCCGTTCCCTACAGAACTGGTACCGAGGTCAAAAGAAATGGAATAGGGCGTCCAGACGATGCCGACCACCGTCAGAGTGTCGGACGCCATTACCTCTGAAATATCATATTCATCCCCGGAACGGATCCTGATGCGGTCACCCACAAAGATCTGCTGTTTCCGGGCCATCGGCACACGCACCGCGCACTCGTCCGGCTTTTCCGGAAGCCGGCCTTCCTGTATGCGGAAACGGTTCATGTAATCTTCATTATCATCCGAGGTATCCCGGTCAAAGGACATCAGAGAAAACACGCTCTCGCTGTCTTCCCCTTCCTTACGTGCCAAAACGTCCACGGTCCGCGCGGCATAAACGCCCCTGACTCCCGGATCCTTCCGGATCATATCGATATCCCCGCCGTTGAATCCGATGCTGGAGATCAGCCTGAGATCCTGCAGGCGGTTCCCGTCAAAATAATGGTCTGCAGTATACCGCATATTCGCCGGCGTGGCAGATACCCCCGCATAAAAAGCAACGCCGATAAGAACGATCGCGAAGATCGCCATAAATCTGCCAAAGGATCCCCTGATCTCCCGGATCAGGTCTTTAAACAACGCATGCTTCATTACCATTCAATACTTTCTACGGGAACAGGTTCCGGATTCACCGTAATTTCCGAGATCTTCCCGCTTTTCAGACGGATGACCTTGTCTCCCATGGGCGTCAGCGCCAGATTATGTGTAATGACGATGACCGTCATTTTTTTCTCCCTGCAGGTATCCTGTAAAAGCTTCAGGATCTGCTTTCCTGTCTGATAATCCAGGGCGCCTGTGGGCTCATCGCAGAGGAGCAGTTTCGGATTCTTTGCCAGCGCGCGGGCAATGGCGACACGCTGCTGTTCTCCTCCGGAAAGCTGGGAAGGAAAATTGTCCTTTCTGGCTTCGAGGCCTACAGCCCTGATCGTATCCGCGATATTCAGCGGATCTTTTGTGATCTCTGTCGCAAGTTCGACGTTTTCTGTCACCGTCAGGTTCTGCACCAGGTTGTAAAACTGGAATACGAAGCCGATCTCATATCTCCGGTAGGAGATCAGTTCCTTCCTTTTGAACGCGCTGATGGTTTTCCCGTCCACGAAGATCTCCCCGGACGTACAGGTATCCATGCCGCCCAGGATATTCAGCACCGTGGATTTTCCGGCGCCGGACTGTCCGGCAATGATCACGAACTCTCCTTCATCGATCTCAAAATCGATCCCGTCGAGCGCGACCGTTTCCACTTCTCCGGTTTTATATACTTTCCGCACATTTCTGAATTCAATAAAACTCATGTCGTCCTCTCCGGAAGGCCGCAGCCTTTCCTGCAAAGAGAAAAACCCATGTAATTCCCGTAAACAGGGACCTACACGGGCTGTTTTTCATCTGCGGACCGAGTCCGCTGAAAAGATCTATTTTACGTTTCCGGTCCCGTGCAGACGGTATCCCTTCTTCGCGAGGTTCAGAAAGATCACTGAGGGAATCAGATGGATCAGCGGCATGAAGATCCCGCTGGCCATATAGATCATGCTGGATTCATATCCGAAAACACGCACAGATATCTCGGAAATGATCCCCAGAACAAGCGCCGCAAATCCCCATCGCACCGTTTGCCCTGCCTTCAGAGGTTCAGTGCTGTTGACCAGCGCGACGATCCCCGCAATCAGAACCGCAAGGGAAGAGACCGCGGCAAGGATCAGCACGGCAAAAAGCAGAGGCGCCCGTTCTTTAGGAACCGATCCCATAGTGATGGACGCGGAAAAGAAATGCAGGAACGTCAGCCCGAACATAAAATGGACCAGGCTGGCCAGCATCATCAGAACTCCTGTGACCTTTAAAACGATACTGGCAGATCTCATTGATCCAGCTCCGCCGCCGTCACACGTTTTCCATCTCTCCAGATCCTTTCCAGATCATAGAACAGGCGGTCTTCCGAATTAAAAATATGGATCACAACGTCGCCGTAGTCCATCAGGACCCAGCGGCGGGTCGCGTAACCTTCAATGCTTTTCTTTTCAAAGCCGGCGCGTCCGAGCGCTTCGTCCACACCATCCGTCATCGCAGTTACCTGCCGCTCGTTATCACCGCTGGCAATGATAAAATAATCCGCGATCACCGTAACTTTTCCGATGTCGAGTATCGTAATGTCCTTTGCCTTTTTATCCTCCAGCGCGGCACAGGCCAGTTTAACAATTTCCTTCGCGCGGTCCATTCTGTTCCTCTGATCCCTCTCTTTCCTTAAGAAGCCTCTGATAATATCTGTAAGTTTTGACCGTCATCTGATCCATGCTGTCCTTTGACCTTTTCTCCAGAAACGCCACGGAATCCGACGTGATCTCATATACACAGCGGTCAATATCCTGAAACGCTAGCATCCTTAAAAGCCTGAGGCGCGGCGCCCGGTCCCGCAGGGGTTCGATATAGTCCGAAACGAAAATGATCTTTTCCAGCATCGTCATATTCGGACGTCCGGTGGTATGGTAGCGGATCGCGTTCAGGATCCCGGTATCCTTGATCCCGTAATCCCTCTGCGCCATCAGCGCCCCCATCTTCGCATGAAGAAGCGCCGGATTTCTGCGCTCTACTTCCGTGACCTCTATCCCTTCCTTTTCGCAGATCTGTACACGTTCCTCGTCCGGAATGGCTTTCGCGCAGTCGTGCAGTATGCCCGCGATGTACGCGCGATCCAGATTCTTCCCGTAGCACATCGCAAGAGCGACAGAAGTATTCGCCACATTGACGGAATGCCGGTACCTCAGTTCCGGCAGCGTCTTTTTCATCTTCTTTTTCAGCTTACGATAATCTTCCAGCATGCGCGCACTCCGCCGATGAATTATTTCGGAAGCAGGATCTTCCGGTCTTCCGGTTTCTTCGCCTGTTTATAAAGTACGATCTTTTTGCCGATCACCTGAACGACTTCCGCGTGCACCCGGTCCGCAAGAGTCGCTGCGATCTCCTTCGGGTCTTCCGCGCAGTTCTTCAGAACTCCCAGCTTGATCAGTTCGTTTTTCTCTATCGCTTCAATGACCGCTTCTGTAATGGAAGGCGTGAATCCGTCCTTTCCGATATTCAGGCTGGGATCGATATTCATCGCAAGTCCCTTCAGGTAAGATCTTTGTTTACTGGTCATGCAGGCTCCTCACATTATTTATAATAATCGAATTCGTGTCCGTACATCCGGACGGTATCTCCTTCCTGGATCCCCAGATGCTCCAGCTCCTTCAGTATTCCTGTCTGTTTCAGGAATTTCTGGAAGAACTCGAAGCCCTTCTCTGAATCCAGGTTCGTATATCCGAGCATTTTTTCAATGCGCGGTCCTTCCACCACGAACACGCCGTCCTTATCCTTTTCCACGGTATAGGGAAGGTCCGCGTTCGCGTCAAATTCATAGACAAATTCCGGTTCGTAGACCGTGACCTCCTTCGGGAGTTCTTTCAGCCTTTCAACGATATAGGAAAGCAGCTCGCGGATCCCTTCGCCGGTGACCGCGGAGATCGGGAACACCTTTACCGTTTCCGTCTCATATGTCTTCCGGATCCGTTCAATGGGATCCTCCGCGCCTTCTTCCAAAGTGATCGCGTCGCATTTATTCGCGACGATGATCTGCGGTTTTTCAGCCAGAACCTCACTGTAGCGATGAAGCTCTTTATTGATCAGCGCGATATCATCCACAGGGTCCCGGCCTTCCGTTCCTGCCGCGTCCACCACATGAAGGAGAAGCTTGCACCGCTCCACGTGCCGGAGAAATTCGATCCCCAGGCCGAGGCCGTCCGCCGCGCCTTCAATAATGCCGGGAATATCCGCCATCACAAAGCCCTGTCCTTCTCCAAAGTCCACGACCCCGAGTACCGGGTTCAGCGTGGTAAAATGGTAGGCCGCGACCTTCGGACGCGCGTTGGATACCCGGGAGATCAGCGTGGACTTCCCGACACTCGGGAATCCGATGAGCCCCACGTCCGCGATGACCTTCAGTTCCAGCAGTACCATCAGTTCTCTTCCGGGCTTTCCCGGTTTCGCGTATCTTGGTACCTGCATGGTGGAAGTCGCGTAATGCATATTGCCGATGCCGCCCTTGCCGCCGGGAAGAATGATCTGCCTCCGGTTATCCCCGGACATATCAGCGATCACCTTACCGGTCTCCGCGTCCCGGATCACCGTGCCTGCCGGCACCTTGACCACCAGGTCCTCGCCATTCGCGCCGTGCTGGCGCCTTTTGCCGCCCTCCTGGCCATCCTTCGCGATGTATTTCCTTACATGGCGGAAATCGCCCAGCGTATTCAGTCCTTCATCGATCTCAAAGATGAGATCTCCGCCTTTCCCGCCGTCGCCGCCGTCCGGACCACCCGCAGCCACGTAAAGCTCGCGCCGGAACGACACATGGCCGTCCCCGCCTTTTCCCGATTTAATAAAGATTTTCGCGCGATCCGCAAACATTTGTGACGTTCCTCCCGGATTGACAGCTAATGATATCTTGAATAAAGAAAAGGGCCCCATATTGCTATGAGGCCCGCAGCATCTGAATTACTCTGCTCTTTCGTAAACAGAACACTGGGTCCTGTCTCTGCCCAGACGCTCGAAACGGACAACGCCATCCTTCAGAGCAAACAGCGTGTCATCTCCGCCCTTACCAACGTTCGTGCCGGGGTGGATCTTTGTTCCGCGCTGTCTGTAAAGGATATTGCCGGCCAGAACGAACTGTCCGTCAGCACGCTTCGCGCCAAGGCGCTTCGACTCAGAATCTCTGCCGTTCTTTGTAGAACCGACGCCCTTTTTATGAGCAAATAACTGAAGATTCAACTTTAACATCAGGGTACCTCCTCGTACTGAATCTGAATATGATCACCGTAGGATTCCTCAAGCTCCTTTAATCCAAGGAGAAGAGTATCCAGTAAAAGTCCGGAATCCGCGGAAACCTTCTTCAACCGGAAGTGGAAAAAACCTTCCTCTTCGTTCACTGCGTAATATTGAAATTCATCCTCTGTGAATTTCTCTATGGCGTTCGCGATGGTAATGGACAGCATGGATACCGCGGAACAGACGATATCTTCGCCTGCGTCACCGTAGCCCGCATGTCCCGAAAACTGAAAGCCGGAAAGCTTTCCGTCAGGATTCCTGAAAACCGTAACAGCCAGCATCTTAAGCGCGGATGGCTTCGATCTTCACAGCAGTAAATGCCTGCCTGTGGCCGTTCTTCTTATGGTAACCGCTCTTTCTCTTGTACTTGTAGACGATGACCTTCTTGCCGCGGCCGTTTTTGACGACTTCA
>CADCQD010000225.1 GCA_902803485.1 uncultured Eubacteriales bacterium
CAGACATCCTCGGAAATCGGATGGTTGTCATTCGGATACTCGGGAGTGGTCCACCATACGGTGTCCTTGGAATTCTCGTCCATGACGATGTATTTGTCTTTAGGAGAACGTCCGGTGTAGATACCGGTCATAACATTCAGCGCGTCCAGCTCAGTCAGCTGCGCAACTTCGTAACCTGTGAGGCCTTTCTTGGTCTCTTCTGCGAAAAGCTCTTCATAAGAAGGGTTGTAAACGATCTCTGTAACACCTGTAATACCGTACTTAGCTAAATTGATTTCTGACATTTTTCTCATCCTTTCATTTAGTTGATCAGGTATGTTCTGATACTGCAAAGGCATAGCCCGCCAACATTTATGATACCGCAGGGCGTGAAGGGAAGTCAATCATACAAAACGCCCAAAATAGACTCGGCACGCCGTTTTAAATTGTTAATTTTGTGACAGGCCGTCCGGTTCAGAAGGCGTTGCCCTTGACGTCTTCATCATCGAGTCCGAAGAAGGTGATCGCTTTCTGGATGTCGCGCTCCCAGACGCGCCACTCATGAACGCCGGGGCCTTCCGTAAATACCGCTTCCACGCCCAGTTCTTCAAGGTGCGCCTTGAACAGCTTGTAATTCGTATAGCCGAAATCCTCCGTGCCGATGGAGAAGAACAGGCGCGGCAGAAGCGGATCCTTCGCGGCCGCCATACTGTCCAGTTTCCGCCAGCTGTTGGAGATGGAATCCAGATATTCATCCACGGAATCATAGCGGTGCATCTGGTTGTACGTCCGGTAGCTCATGAAGCGGTCCTCAAATACAGCTTCCTTTGCTTCTTTCCGGGTCATGGCAAACAGCTTTTCCAGCTGGTCCTTTTTCGAATCCAGGTTCCTTGGCGCGGCAGAAAGGCAGGCGCAAGCTGAGAATTTCTCCGGATAATTCAGCGCCAGCTTGATGGCTCCGCCTCCGCCCATGGAAAGACCGGCAACGAAATTGTCCTCCCGCATCTCCGATGCCGGGAACCAGTTCTGGATCATGGGCATCAGTTCATTCACGATCATCCCGGTGGTATCCAGTCCGAGACCGGCATTGTCCCATTCTTCATAGTCAAAATTCTGCACGCTGGGCATTACCACCATCAGGTCATGCTCACAGGCATACAGTTCAATGTTGGACTTCCGGATCCAGTCGCTGTAGCTTCCGAAAGTACCGTGCAGCAGCCACAGGCATTTGAACCGGTCTTCTCTTTTGTAGAAATCTTTCGGATCAATGCCCCGCTTCTTGTCAGGAATAATGACGTAAACGTCCGTATTCGCGTTATAATACTGACTCTCAAAATCCAGATGTATCAGCGCCATAAAACACCTCCCTTATGCATTCATACTAAAAAATACTATAGCATAAGGGAGGTATAAATTCAATATTCAGCAGAACGAAGACCATACTTATCCGCGCAGGATCATGGGATTCTCCGTTCTTTGAAAAATCCGCCGGCCTACTTTCCGGTCAGTTCACACATAATGTCATGATACAGGCTGCCGTCCTTCAGAAGATACACTTCGGCGGAGCCTTCCGCGCCTTTGGTCTGCTGAGAAGATTCCGCGCTGCAAAACAGGAATTCCGTTTTTCCATCATCGGATATGTACCTGAACAGGCTGCCGAAGGACGTCATGACCATCATCTCCGGGCTGCAGCGGTGCAGTGTCAGCGAGCCGGTGCTTCCGAACTCGTCATCTTCATAGGCGCTGCTGTGCGTGCTGTAAAACTCTATCTCTTCATCAGGGGTCAGCGGTTCAGCTTCTCCGGAACTCATGAGATTTTCCAGTCTTCGGGACAGGCCGTCGCTGAGCACAGCCGCGTTCAGTACGGTTTCCCCGCTGCTGTGCGTATATATGCTGATGTCCGCGCAAAAATGATCGGTGACCGGATTCCTGATATCCGCGTTCAGAAGGTCGTACACATCGCTCCGCGCGTAACACCCTTCGCTGTATCCGTCGAAATACGCGTAATCAGCGATGATCAGCCTGCCGGTGGGGTCCGCGTGCGCGGAGACACCATACATATCCGAAAGCAGCACCGGGATCTCCGGGTCTGTGATCGTCAGGCCCTCCCCGTAGAGATGTTCAGACTCCACTTTCGGAAGCCTGCGGTAGGCCGCGCCGTTCCACAGGATCTCTGTTTCATTGTTCCAGACCGCGTGACGTTTCCTCATTTCATCCAGATACCTGCAGGAGCATAAACTTAAGGCAAGACCTGCCAGCAGGATACACGTGAAGAACTTCTTCCATTTGCTCATACGTCCCCTCCTTACTCCAGATTCAGCTTCTTTGTCAGCACATGCCGGCAGATCCAGTAATACAGCACGCTGAATCCCGCGCTCCAGAGGATCCCGAAGCAAAGAAGAAGATGGATGAATGCCCTGGCATGATGGGCGATCCATTCACCGACAGCCTCAAGGACGCCGCTGAGTTCAAGCACCGCAAAGATGATCACGATGATGGTCCCGAGGGCCTGTACCGCAAAGTAATAAATAAAGAAAAATCCGACAGCCCTGGCGGGGCGGTTCTTATTCTTCTTTCCCAGCTGTCCCAGAGAAACACATGCGTACAGCACAAGGATCGTCTTGCAGGAGTTCAGGATCATCGCGATGGCAAATTCCAGGGTATACATACTGAGATGGCCTTTCCCGATCACGCCCGCTGCCTGGCGGAAAAGGTAACGTCCTGCTTTGACCACCTCCCAGAGCATGTCCCATACCATCGCCAGAGACGCCGCAAGCATGCATGTAAGTACGGCGATCACGCTGCAGCACACCGCAGTCAGCAGTTTGCAGAAAAGATGCTGGTCCGCCGTCACGGGAAGGGACAGGGTCAGATAGCCTTCATTGGTATATATGTTTTTATAGAACCGGCTGACAATGATCCACAGGGTCCCTGCGGTAAGCACGACGCAGGATACCGCCAGCAGTACCGCAGAAGACCAGAACAGGATCTGGTACGTGGAATGACCGGATTCAAAGAACTGCAGGATCCGGTTCAGCACTGCCGTTCCCAGAACGATCAGGATCAGGGGCAGCTGCTTTCGGAGCATCGCGGTAAACTCATATTTCAGTAATTTCTTTACCATCTGAACACCTCCCTGAACAGCGCGTCCACGCTCTTTCCGTTTTCCTCCCGGATCTCATCCACGGTCTTCTGAAGAAGGATCCGCCCGTTCTGGATAAAGATCACTTCGTCCAGGATCGGCTCAATATCCGAGATCAGATGTGTGGAGATCAGTACGGAAGCTTCCGGCTGATAATTGCTGATGATGGTATGGATTATGTAATCCCGGGTGGCGGGATCCACGCCGGCAATGGGTTCATCCAGTACATACAGCCGCGCGTCCCGGCTCATGGTCAGGATCAGGGCCGTCTTCTCCTTGTTTCCTTTGGAAAGGGTCTTCAGCTGCGCCTTTTTCTCAATGCCCAGCTCCTCCAGCATACGGTACGCCCGTTCCTCGCGGAAATCCTCAAAGAAATCCCTGAAGTAGCTGATGATCTCCTCGATCGTCATATAGGAATTGATGAAATTCCTGTCCGGAAGATACGCGATGATCTTCTTCGTTTCCACGCCGGGCGCCTCGCCGTTCACCAGGACTTCCCCGTCATCCGGAGTCAGAAGGCCGGTCAGAAGCTTGATCAGCGTGGTTTTTCCGGAGCCGTTCGGGCCCAGGAGTCCCACGATCTTTCCGCTCTCCACCGTCAGGCTGACGTGATCCAGCGCTGTGGTCTTATCATATATTTTTGTCAGATGTTCACACCGAATCAGTTCACTCATCGGATACCTCCTCCAGCATCCGGATCATGTCCGGACGTTCTTTTCCCAGGGCGCGCATGCCCTGATAATACGCGGCTGTCCGCAGCCTGGCCAGTTCTTCCACCTGCCGCACCGCCCGGGAAGTGTCCTCAGACACGAACCAGCCGGAACCGGCTCTGGAGAAGATCAGCCCGTCCCGTTCCAGTTCGGAAAAAGCCTTCTGGACGGTGTTCGGATTCACACCTGCCTGAAGGGCCACCTCCCGGACGGAAAAGAGCCGTTCTCCCGCCGCGAATTCTCCGCGGGCGATCCCGGCAGCCAGAAGCTCCTCGATCTGCGGGCAGATCGGCCGGTCTTTATCCAGTCTCCATTCCATTTACACTCCTCCCCCAAAAAAACAAACCGTATTACTGTATTAGTACAATAATACGGTTTGCCGGCATTGTCAAGCAGTTTTTTGTAAACGAACGTTCCGGAGAAGGATCAGAACAGCGAAAGATAGATGCCGATGACGGTCCAGGTGGCCAGTGAATAGAAATTGCCGTGGTCATCTCTGCCGGACCGGTAGATCCTCTCTGCCCGTTCCCGGTCAAAGAGTTCAAATCCCTCCATCAGCTCCGACCCTTCCGTCCCGCTGTGGGTGAGGCCGTCCAGGCTGTCCAGGGTGATCTCTGCCAGCAGGAAGGCATTGGTCTCATCCGTCAGCCCCGGCGTGCAGTAGCTGCAGGGGATCACGACTCGCACGCTGTCAGTCTCTTTGACCGTCAGGCCGATCTCTTCCCTGATCTCCCGTACCGCCGCGGTAACCAGCGGATCCGGATCCTTCCGGTCCGCTTCATCGATGAGGCCTGCCACCGGACTCAGGAGGAAGCGTCCCGCCGGATACCGGTATTCATAGAACAGCAGAAGCTTCGGATCTTCACCGGGAAGCCGGATCACCACGGCGATGGTTACCGCGTCCGGCAGCATCTTTTTTGCTTCCTGCCCGCTCTTTACTGCCACCAGGTCGTCCTTCGTCCGTCTGGATGCCACATAGTAATGCCTGCCCTCCGCGTACTGAAGGTCATATAAGCTGAGAAAACGGGTCTCATGCAGAGTTTCAATATGGTTCTGATCGATCCTGGGATCCATGGTATGACGTCCTTTCTCCCGGACAGGCCGGGTTTTCCTTTACAGCCGGATATTGACCCATTCGCCTTTATTTATACGGTGGCGGAGCATAGCGGCGCGGACCAGGGCGTCCACGTCAAAGCTGATCCAGGAGCCGATGTAGCCCAGCATCAGGCCAGGCAGCCAGCTGTTCATGGGATAGCAGAAGAACCAGGTGGTCAGCGGCCTGAGAATGGCCACGCTCACCAGGGATACCAGGGCGACGTAACGGACGTCGCCGGCACCTCTGAGGCACCCTGCCACCATCACGCGCTGATTCTGCGGATAGATGCCTATGAGCAGAACAACAAAACAAATACCGGCGGCGTAAATAATGTCCGGATCATCTACAAACAGCGTGGGCAGCCAGTGCCTTCCGAAAAAGGCAAAGCACATGATGCCGACGGACATAAAGATGCTGATCCTCTGGCCGACCTTCACGTAGGTCTTTGCCTTGTTCTTCATATTGGCGCCCAGGGACTGGCCGACCAGGGAAGTACAGGCAGAGCTGACGCCGTCTCCCAGCGTAAAGGTGAGCGCGCTGACCTGCTGTACGATCTGGGTGGTGGCGTACGCGGCGGTACTGATCCCCGCGATCAGCTTTCCGTTAATGAGGAAGCCGATCCGCATGAAAACGGACTCCGCGATGGTGCCGGAACCCACGGTCACCAGGCTGTGGAGGGTAAACCGGTCAAACTTAAACCTGGTAAACGGACGGAGCGAAAGATATCCGCCCTTTTTCATGACCACGATGATGGCCACGATACTTGCGGTACAGGTGCCGAGGGCCGTGGCAACGGCAGCGCCTCTGACGCCCCAGGCAGGGAATCCGAAATGCCCTCCGATCAGGCAGTAGTTCAGGAAAACATTGACGATGTTGGCCGTCATGTTCACGACCATGGTGATCCGGGTCTTTCCGATACCGCGCATGGCCGCGCAGATGCAGAGCGACCAGCAGTTCGGAATGAAAGCCATGGAGATCGTCCGGAAATAAATGATCCCGTTGTCCAGGGTATCTTCCCCGGCGCCTGCAAGCTTCAGCAGCGGTTCCGCCAGGAGGTAGCCCAGGATCGTCATCAGCACGCCGATGCCGGAGATCACCACCAGGGACTGCTTCATACAGGAAAGCGCCGCCTCATGATCCCCCGCGCCCTTTCTTCGCGCGACCACAGCGGTGGTCCCGGTACACAGGGACTGGGCTACCAGCAGCATGATCATCCGCGGCTGGGCGCACAGGCCTACAGAAGCGATCGCGGCGCTCCCCAGCGTTCCCACCATCATGGTGTCAAAGGAATTCATGAGGGTCATGAGAAGGCCTTCCAGGGCCGCCGGCCAGGCGATGGTCAGAACCTTTTTGTACATCGTTCCCAGACTGTCCGGATCATTTTCATCCATCGTCCGGCGGAATCCAAACAAAAACTGCAGAAGCCTGTTCTGAAAACCCGCGCCGGATCCGGCCTGATCTTTATGTTTCTCCATAATTCCACTCCAGTCTGTCCATCTGTCCGTAATTTAGTTTCATCAGAAACTATATATCAAGTATAGCATCAGTTTCCGGAATTGCAAACCACAAATCACCGGAAGGGCATAAAGCCGCATTGCGGACCGCAAAAAAGAGGCCGGCATCAAAATGATGCCGGCGCCGTTCTTATCTTCGTTTCCTGATCTGCCTTACTCCGCTTTCAG
>CADCQD010000226.1 GCA_902803485.1 uncultured Eubacteriales bacterium
AACGCGAAACGAATGAAATCATTCCGCGTTTATAAGAGGGAGACAGGATGGAACTGAAACCTTTAGCGCACAGTCTGACCATCTGCAAGGTTGCGGAAATCACCGGCATTGATTTGAACAGGGATTTTTATTTTCTCAGATCTCAACCATCCTTTCGGATCATGAGATCGGGATCTTTGCGGTATCCACATATAACACGGACTACATCCTCGTAAAAGAAAGGGATTTTGAAAAAGCTTTGGAAGTATTGTCAGATCAGGGCTATGCGGTAGTCTGATTTCATAGAGAAGCTAAATTCGTTCATAATACCACAACAGAAAGTTTTCAGATAGAGATCCATGAGATAAGCAGCAGAACGTTTTTACAGTGAAAAAGGAGAAAAGGAAATGGCAAAGGTACTATTGATCAACGGAAGTCCCCATCCCCGCGGCTGTACAGCAACTGCTTTGGAGGAAATGATCCGGGTATTTGAGCAGGAGGGTATTGAGACTGAACTGCTCCAGCTCGGCGGAAAAGATATCCGCGGATGCATTGGCTGCGGGACATGTTTCAAGACAGGCAAATGTGTATTTGATGATCTCGTCAATGAATTCGCGCCCAGATTTGAGGCAGCGGACGGCCTGGTCGTAGGAAGCCCGGTATATTACGGATCCCCCAACGGGACCCTGCTTTCCTTCCTGGACCGGCTGTTCTACAGCACTTCATTCCCGAAACAGTTTAAGGTGGGCGCAGCTGTAGTATCCTGCAGAAGAGGTGGAAATACAGCGTCCTTCGACGTGCTGAACAAATACTTCACCCTCAGCTGCATGCCGGTGGCGTCTTCGACCTACTGGAACCAGGTGCACGGCTTTACCGCTGAAGATGTGAAAAAGGACCTGGAAGGGCTGCAGACCATGCGGAACCTTGCGCGCAATATGTCGTTCATGATCAGGGCATTTGCGGACGCGAAAGAAAAATACGGGTATCCGGAGATCGAGCGGAGAGTTTCCACCAGCTTTCCGGATGGGAAATAAACAATGAACATGAGACAGGATAACGTTTCGATATTACGGGATACCATGGCGGTCCTGGATCAGGGCTGGTACGAGAAAGACGGACGGAAAATACTTCTGAAACTGACCAGGGAACAGATGGAAGACGCCAGGGTATTTCTTCCGGATGACGTGAAAGCGGTCAGCCGGAAAAAGGATTTCAGGCACGTTTATGAAATCGGCAGGTGTGAATACAGCTGTGAAAACATAGATTCCTTCAGCCTCGCGAGAAAACGGATCGATACGTTTCCGGATACTGACGAAAATGAGCGGGTCCTTGTGCTGAACCTGGCAAATCCGGTAGAGCCGGGCGGCGGCGTCAGAAGAGGCGCGAAGGCGCAGGAAGAGGATCTTTGCAGGAAGAGTTCCCTTCTTGTATCTTTGGAAGGGCCGGAGGCCGCGCCGTATTATGCGTATAATCGTTCCCTGGACACGTATATGGGCTCAGACGCGGTGATGATCCAGCCGCAGGTCGAGATCATCAGGGATGAGAACGGAGACCTGCTGGATGAGTCAGTGATCGCCGCGGTAATGACCTGTGCCGCGCCGATGCTTTGTTATGGAATGGAGGGCATGGATCAGCGGCAGTATGAAAGTCTGATGCTCGGACGGATCACCGGTATGCTTAAGGTCGCGGCATATCAGGGCTACCGGCATCTGGTACTTGGCGCGTTTGGCTGCGGCGCGTTCCAGAATGACGCGCATGTGGTGTCGGACCTCTTTTACAGGGCCTTAAGGGAGTTCGACTTTGACGGAATGAAGGAAAAGGATATGTTCCGCAGCATCGGTTTCGCGGTGCTGGATCATTCTGAAGATCAGTACAATTTCAAAGAGTTTTCACGGAACTTTTCTCATTTCTACCGGGACGAAGATCAGAAAGAGATCAGCCGTGTACAGGAACTCGTGAAAGAAAAAGAAGTCTATCTGGACGCCATCCGGGGATGCATTTACGGCGGTGCCGCGGGCGACGCGCTGGGATATCCGGTGGAGTTTATGAATGAAGAGAAGATCTTTTCCGTATTCGGGCAGGAAGGGATCACTGCGTTTCAAACAGATCCGTTTTCCGGGAAGGCGCTGATCTCCGATGACACGCAGATGAGCCTTTTCACGGCCAATGGCCTGCTTGTGGGAGACACCCGCGGCGCGATGCGCGGGATACGGGCCAAACCGAGAGCCTATGTGGCCAAAGCATACCAGGACTGGCTGAAGACCCAGGAGAAATCGTTCCGGGAAGTCAACAGTCATGACCGGTTTACTGATGCCGGCGGTACTTCCTGGCTTCTGGACGTTCCGGAGCTGTTCGCGAGACGGGCTCCGGGAAACACCTGTCTTTCCGCCCTTATGGAGAGGACAGAATACGATGATTACATCACGGCGAAACGGAATCACAGCAAAGGCTGCGGCGGGATCATGCGTGTTGCGCCGCTTGGTGTGATTTATCAGGGCTGTGATATCCGGAAGCTGGATATGGAAGGGGCGCAGCTCGCGGCCATCACCCACGGCCATTCACTGGGCTATATGCCGGCAGCGGTCCTGGTGCATATCATTCACCGTATTGTTTTCCCGCGGGAAGGCACGCATTTGACTTTGAAAGAGATCGTGCTGGAAGCAAGGGATACCGCAGCAATGATCTTTGCCGGTCACGGGCATCTGAAATATCTTACGGAGATCATCGACCGCGCGGTAGAACTTTCCGCAAACAGCCTCAGCGATCTTGAAAACATTCATCAGCTGGGAGAAGGCTGGGTCGCGGAGGAGACCCTTGGCATTTCCCTGTACTGCGCGCTCCGCCATCAGGATGATTTTTCCGCCGGGATCATTGCCGCGGTGAATCATGAAGGCGACAGCGATTCAACAGGCGCCGTTACCGGCAATATCCTGGGAGCGCTCCTGGGATATGAAAGGATCGATGACCGGTGGAAGAGGGATCTGGAACTTGCGGATGTGATCCTGGAGACCGCGGATGACCTGTGCCGCGGCTGCCGGATGTCAGAATACAGCAGCTACAGCGATCCGGAATGGGAAGCAAAATATATACATATGCACCGGGCAGTAAGTCCCCGTTTATGACAGGCTTATTGATCCGGCCGTTATGGATTTTCCAGAAAAAACTATAGAGATAAGGAGTATACAGCATTGATTCAGGTACAGCACTATACGAAAAGTTATGGTGATCATGCCGTCGTAAAGGATATCTCGTTTACCGCGAAGGATGGAGCGATTACCGGCTTCATCGGGCATAACGGAGCGGGCAAGTCCACCACCATCAAGGCGATCACAGGCGTGATCAAGCCCACAAAGGGCACGATCCTGGTCAACGGGATCGACATCGTAAAAGAACCCCAGAAGGCGAAATATCAGATCGGCTATGTTTCCGACAGCCCGGATCATTTCCTGAGGCTGACGGGTGTGGAATATCTCAATTTCATGGCGGATATCTATGATACGCCTGCGGCGGGCCGCGCGGAGTTCATGGAAAGCTACGCGAAACGCTTCGGCATCTATGAGAAGCTCAACCAGTCCATTTTTTCTTACTCTCATGGAATGCGGCAGAAGATCATGATCATGGGCGCCCTGATCCATGACCCGCCGGTATGGATCCTGGACGAGCCCATGACGGGCCTGGATCCCCAGTCCGCGTATGAACTGAAGCAGATGATGCGGGATCACGCGAAGAAAGGAAATTCAGTGTTTTTCTCGACCCATGTGCTGGAGGTCGCGGAAAAGCTTTGCGATGAGATCTGCATCGTGAAGGGCGGAGAACTGTTATACGATGGTACGATGGATGACCTCAGGGCGACTCACAAGTCCCAGGCATCCCTCGAAAATATATTCCTTGAACTGACAGAAAAGAAAGAAGATGCGGAGGTAAATGAATAATGCTTTTTGATCAGTATGGACAGTATGTAACAATTGCAATTGCGCTGTACTGCATAGTCTGCGGCGCGAAGACGCTCCTGACCGGCAGGGCTACAAATGCGGAGGAGATGAAGATCAAAAATTTTTCAGCGAAAGGCCAGAAGAAGTTCCGCCTGGTTTCCGCTGTTTCGAATCTCGTGGCCGGCATCCTTCTTACGGTCACGTCCGTCTGGAGACTGTTGAATCCGGAAATGAACCCCACGGTGTTTAAGCTCATCCTGCTTGGTGCCGTGATCGTACTTATCGTGGTTTATATTGTGAACTGGCAGAGCTGCAAGAAAGAAAAATGATCATGGTGCAGAAAAAGACAAACAGCTTATCTAAAGTGATGAAGCTGATTTCCGTGCTTCAGAAATGCAACGGGAAAGCGTCCATAGTAAGCAGCGAAGCGCTGATCTCGCCGAAGGCAGCGAAGATCCTGGGTGCCTTCCTGCTGCTGATCCTGACCGGCGGGATAGGGTACGGAGCCTATTATATCCAGCCGTCCTTCACCAGGTTCATCCCGCTGGAAAGCCTTTCACGGTCGCTCATGATGATGATCCTGATCATGAGCTTTGTGCTTTCGGTCAAAGATATCGTGACAGTACTGTATACGGCAGACGACGTATCGCTGCTTCTTCCGATGCCTTTCTCCGCGAATCAGATCGTGATGGCCAAGCTTGCGGTGGCCGGGCGTTTTCCGGTGATCCTGAGCCTGATCATTGTGAATTCTGTCTGTCTGGGCCTCGGGATCCGGGCGGGAGAGGGCGTGCCGTTTATTATCGGAACGGTTCTTTCCAGCATTCTGATGCCCGTTACAGGAATCGCTCTCGCGACGCTTTTGGTGGTTATTCCCTTCCGGCTGTTCGGTTTCATCCGGAACCGGGATATGATCGTGGTAATGAGCGGAGTGCTTACTCTGGTCATGCTCGGCGCCTATATGTTCGTGAATCAGAAACTTCGCCAGGGCAGCGCTTCCCAGGCCGCGGAGGCCGTTACCGCAGTCGCGTCCATTGCCGGATCCATCCCGAACATTGCGTTTATGTGCAGATATATGTTCGGCGGGAATATCATGGATCTTTTCATCAGCGCAGGGATCTCCTTCGGGGTGATCCTGCTTTCCTTCCTTGCGGTCCGGCTGTTTTATATTTCCACCGCTCTGGCAATGCAGAACAGCAGCGTAAAGAGAAAAGCAGTAACGAAAGAGAATCTTGGCAGCAGCAAAAAGGCCGATGCGGTGAGAGCGCTGACGGCCTATGAGTCAAAGAATACCAGAAGGAATCCGGCGTATCTGATCTATGGATTTGCCATGACGTTCCTGTGGCCGGCCTTGATCATTCTGCCCCTGGTATTAAGTGATACTGACCTGATGGGAGCTGTGGCTTTCCCTCTGGATACGGGAACCGCGCTGATAGCAGCCGTGCTTCTTGGAGTCATCTGCGCAAGCTTTGTCTGCTCCTTTAATATCCTGCCGGGAACAGCTTTTTCCCGGGAAGGCAGCACCTTCAGCATGCTGAAGACCCTGCCGGTCGATTTCAGGGATTATTTCAGAAGCAAACGAAAGTTCTCTCTCAGGATATATTCTCTGGGCAGTGTGCTGTATATTCTTATCTTCGGCATCGTCTGCGTGGTACTTGGCATGATCAAGCCGGAAAGCAGCTGGGTCATTCTTGTGAGTGCGCTGGTCTGTTATTTCTGTGATCTGATCTACATCAACTGCCTGCTTCTTAAGGATGCGGGAAAGCCTTATTTTACCTGGGATACGGAGACTGAGATATCCAGAAAGCTCTGCTGGATCAATATCATCGCCATCTTGATCGGTGTGATCGCGGTCGTTGCATTTATCGTATCTTTAACGCTCCTGAAAGCATTGACAGCGGATTCCGGACAGGCGTCTCAGCATATGATCTATGGCATCTGCGCGGCGTTTACAGCCCTGGTGCTCCTGGTATCACTGGCATTTAACAGATTTGCCGAAAAAAGGGGCGCGGCAAAACTGATGAATTTTGAGTGACGGTAGTCTATAGGTTATGAGAATGCTGAGAGACATCGGCCATGACACCATAGGAGGGCTTGTTCTATATGAAATACGGTGAATCAACATTTGACGTTCTGTATCTGATATTTGCGGTCACGAGCGGATGTCTGATCCTTTGGAGAGCTGTCGATAAGACAGAAAAACGGATGGGAATCGCGGCTATCGTGCTGGGGGCGGGCGACGCATTTCATCTGATCCCACGCGTACTGAACTATTTTACAACATGGAACCTGGACGCGGCGCTTGGGATAGGAAAGCTGGTAACTTCAGTGACGATGACCGTTTTCTACGTGCTTTTGTACTATATCTGGCTCGGGCATTACCACGAATGGGAAGAATCCAATAATCAGATGACGGTAGTGATCTGGGTGCTCGCGGCCGTGAGGATCGCTTTGTGCCTGTTCCCGCAGAATGGCTGGCTGGAAAACAGCAGCAGCGTTTCCTGGGGTATTTACCGGAATATTCCCTTTGTGATGCTTGGGCTGGATATCTGCTGGCTGTATTTTCAGAAGAGGAACGAAGACAGGATCTTCCGCTTTTTCTGGATCCTGATCCTGTTTTCTTTCCTGTTTTATATTCCGGTCGTCGTGGGATCATCCGAGGTGCCCATGCTGGGAATGCTAATGCTGCCGAAGACCATCTGCTATATTTTGATGATCGCAGCGTTTTTGAAAAGCACCCGGTAATTTTGCGGAGGTATTCATGAGATGAAACGTAATGTGATGAGCTTATTGATTTTACTTCTGTTTCTTTGCGTTGTTTCCGCAGGCTGCCTGCAGGTGACCATCACAGAAAAGAGTACGGAGGAACCGGCGGCTGAGGCTTTGGCAGAGGGGTACGAGACTACGCTATTTGATACAAGTTTCGTGCACCGCATCGATGTGGAGATCGCGGAAGAGGACTGGAACGATCTGCTGGCGAATGCAATTATAAAAACAAAGTATAAAGCCAATGTGATCATCGACGGCGAGAGGGTTGATGAAGTTTCGTTTTCGACGAAGGGCAAGTCCAGCCTGTATTTTGTAGCGTATGAACCTGACGCCAGAAGATTCAGCTTCAAAATCAATTTCGGGAAATATGTGGACGGCGGGAACTACCACGGACTGGAGAAACTGAACCTGAATAACGGATTCAGCGACGCCACGATCAATATGAAAGACTACTTCAGCTACAAGCTGTTCCGGGAGGCCGGTGTACTGGCTCCTCTGACAAGCTTTGTCTGGCTGACGATCAATGGCAAGGATCACGGACTGTATCTTGCGGTCGAGGATGAGAGCGAGAGCTTCCTGGGAAGGAACACTGACGGCGAGGGTGTGATCTATAAGCCGGAAAGCAAGGACCTGGGCCTGACGATGGAGCAGATCGCGGATATCCTGGAAAACGGACTGCCGATGACGAAGGATCCCCACGGCTCGGATCTGGTTTACGTAGGTGATGATCCTGAAAGCTATCCGGATATTTTTGAAAACAATGAAACAGACGCAGCGGAACAGGATACGCTTGACGTGCTGGCCGCGCTTAAAGCGATGGATGAAAGGGAAGACCTGGAGACCTGGCTTGACACAAATGAGATCATCCGGTTTTTCGCGGCGCATAATTATCTGCTGAATTTCGACAGTTATACCGGCGCGATGCTTCATAACCTGGTAATTCTCGAGAGAAACGGAAAGATGGCCATCGTGCCCTGGGATTATAATCTCGCCTATAGCGGCTTTATCCCGGGAATCGGACCGGAGGTGAAAGATGATCCCACGGATCTTCTGAATCAGGGGATCGATACTCCGCTGATCGGGGCAGAGATCGATGAACGCCCGCTGTGGAGGTGGATCGTCAGTGACGAAAACTATCTCCGGGAGTACCATGAAGAGTTTGACAAATTGATTGCCTCCTCCTTCGAGAGCGGTGATTTTGAACGCGAAGTTCACAGATTGTACGACTTGCTGCTTCCTTATGTGGAAAAGGATCCGACTGCGTTCTTCACTCCGGAGGAATTCAAAACCGGCTGCGAGACGTTCCTGGAGTTTAATAAACGCAGGACGGAGAGCATCCGGAAGCAGCTGAACGGTGAGCTTTCAACATGCAATGGAGACCAG
>CADCQD010000227.1 GCA_902803485.1 uncultured Eubacteriales bacterium
AGCAGCATTTCATTATACGCGCCGTTTTTCTTACTGTAATACTCTTCGTCCGTCAGGGTAACGCTGTACACCACCCGGTTTCCGGCAAGCAGTATCCCGTTCCTGTCGTAGATATTGCCGCGGAGCGCCGGGATGCTGACTTCTTTCCGGGTCGTATTCACGTAATTCTCGTAATACTCGCTGCCCCGTACGATCTGAAGCTGGAACAGCCGCACCACGACTACCGCGATCAGCGGCAGCAAAAGGCAGCCAAGCACAGCGACCCGGTTACCGAAAAATTTTGAAAAGACTTTTTTTACTGTTTCCAGAAAATTGTTATACAACCTTTACTTCTCCTTTATTGACCTTCAGATCCCACTTGCGGGCAATATAGATCAGAAGCCCGTAGACCAGAAGGAAAATAACCATCGTAAGCAGCACCTCCGGGACAAGCACTTTCCGGATATACGGCCAGAGGGTATAGGACCTGCGGATCAAGAACGCGAAAATAAACACATACACATGGTAGATCAGTTCGTTTACCAGAAGCAGGACGTACAGCACCGGTATCAGTTCGGAATCCATATGCTCCGAAAGCATGCCGTCTCCATAGCCTAAAAGAGACAGGATCAGCGTATAGAAGCCCGGAATGCCGCTTCCGAGGATGTCCAGCAGCAATCCGCAGATCACGCCGGAAAGAAGCCCGTACGCTTTGCCGAAAAGGAAACCCGTGGAAAGCACGGAGATCAGCATCAGGTTCGGGACTGCGATCAGGTTCGGGATCCTCGGGAAAACGATGTTCTGAAGAAGAAAACTCAGCGCGATCGAGATAAAGATTACGAGAAAGCGTTTCAATCCGTTCATTTGCCTTCCTCCTCGTCCTTCAGTTCCTCACGCATGGTGGTGATCACAAGGACTTCATTGAGCTTTGTGAAATCCACCGCAGTCGTGACGTAGCCGCTCTGGGTCAGGCCGCCCTCATTCTCTGTTACGTCGACCGCGTATCCGATCAGAAGATCCGGAAGGAACCGGTCGGAAATATTCGAAGTCACAAGCGTCCCGTCATTCAGAAGATCCACGTCGATCAGCGCGTTCTCCAGAAGCAGCCTTCCGGTGCCGCTTCTTTTCAGATCTCCGGAAACGATGCAGTTTTCCCTGCCGTTCTTTGTCATTGCGCTGACGTTCATCCCCTCCTCGATGATGGAGGTCACGATCGCGTAGTTCAGCCCCGTGTAGGTGACGATCCCCACCAGGCCTTCGGCATTGATGACGTTCATATTGACCTTGATGCCGTCAGATGTGCCTTTATTGATCGTAAACCTTTCAAAACTGTTCACGCCGTCGTTTCCGATGATGAGCGCCTCCTCCATTTCATAGGCGGGATACTGCTCTTTCGCGTGAAGAAGGCCCCTGAGTTCCGCGTTTTCCACAGAAAGCTGGCGGAGATCATTCAGATCTCTCCTGAGATCCTCGTTCTCTCTCTGAAGTTCCCGGATCTTTTCCCGGGCATCGGAAAGGGAGATCCTGTCCTGTTCCGACCTGAAAAGGAAGCGCCCGACGGTATTCGCGCCTTCCTGGAAAGGTTCGATCACCGCGCCGACAACGGACATCAGAGATGCCGAGTCATCTCTTCTGAAATACTGATACAGAAGCGACGCCGTACAGATCAGGACCACGCCGATGAGAGCCATTTTAGACGTAAAATGGCTCAGGATATGCTCTTTGATAAACTGTCTGATGCTGGCTAATATACTCAATTAAAATATCCCTGTTCTCTGAAGCTCAGATATCTGAGGTCTCCGATGATAATGTGGTCCAGCAGCTGGATCCCCGCAACCAGTGCGGCTTCCATCAGCCGCACCGTAGCCGCGAGATCCTCTTCCGAAGGTTCCGGATCGCCGCCGGGGTGGTTATGAAGGATCACAAACCCTGAAGCATCTTTTCTGAATGCTTCCGAGAGGATCTCCCTGACAGGCACCATGGCCTGCCCCGTGCTTCCTGAAGAGATGACTTTTTCCGAGATCAGCCGGTTCCTGTGATTCAGATAAAGGATCCGGATCTGCTCTCTTTCCTCATGCCGCATTTCTTCCATGTAGCATTCGGCGATCTTTTCCGGACTGGACATGTCCGGAAATACAGCGTGGCAGGAACGCGCGATCCTGACAGATACCGCGGCCGTACACTGCAGCATGACCGCCTTCACTCTGCCGATCCCCGGGATCGACCGGAGTTCCGTCTCCGAAAGCCGGCTGAGACCGGAAAGTGATCCGCCGCCTGCCTTCAGTACTCTGCGCGCAAGTTCAACCGCGTTTTCATCTCTGGTTCCTGTTCTCAGGATGACTGCGAGAAGCTCCGCGTCATCCAGAGCGTCCGGGCCGTAACGCATGCATTTTTCGTAAGGCCGGGAGCTCTCAGGCAGTTCTTTCATAGAATTTCCCAAATTCGCCTCCTTCTTGCCGGAGGGCCGGAACATTCTATTATTTTATCATACCGGAAGCTGTTTTACAACACCTGCGCGCAGAAGCTCTTCCACGGATCTCATGATCCCGAACTTCCCGTGGAACCAGGTCAGGCCTCCCTGGAAATATACGTTATAGGGAGGACGCAGAGGGCCGTCCGCGGACAGTTCAATAGAAGAACCGGAAACAAAAGCGCCTGCAGCCATAATGACCGGATCATCATATCCCGGCATTGCCCAGGGTTCCGGCGTTACAAAAGAATCCACCGGAGCCGCGGCCTGGATCCCCGTACAGAAAGCCTTGAGGGCTTCGGGGCTTCCCAAAGTCACAGCCTGAATAATATCAAACCGGTCCGCGCCGCTTTCCGGGAAGCAGGCAAATCCGAGAGATTCATACATTTTCGCGGCAAAAACCGCCGTTTTCAGGGCGGATGCCGTCACTGTGGGGGCCAGGAAGAAACCTTCCATCAGATTCGGAAGAAGGCCCAGATTCGCGCCTACCTCCTGCCCCAGGCCCGGTGCGGAAAGGCGGTACGCGCAGGCATCCACGCATTCTTTCGTTCCGCAGATATATCCGCCCACCGGCGCAAGTCCTCCGCCGGGATTCTTGATCAGCGAACCGACCACCATATCCGCGCCGTAATCCGACGGTTCCTCCCGAAGGACGAATTCCCCGTAGCAGTTGTCCACCATGCAGATCACATCCGGCTTGATCTCCTTGATAAAACGGATCAGCCTGCCGATCTCTTCTGGTGAAAATGTAGGACGCGTCAGGTACCCTTTCGACCTCTGGATCTCGATCAGCCGGGTGTTCGGGCGGACCGCGTCCCTCACGGCATCATAATCAATGCTGCCGTCCGCCAGCAGCGCGCATTCGCGGTAGCTGACGCCCCATTCTTTCAGGGAACCGATGCTGTCCCGGATCCCGATCACTTCCTGCAGCGTATCATACACAGGGCCTACAGGAGACAGGATCTCGTCCCCCGGGCGCACCATCGCGAAAAGCGCCGTAGCCAGCGCGTGGGTGCCGCAGGTGATCTGCGGGCGGACCAGCGCGCTTTCCGTGTGGAACACATCCGCGTAGATCCGTTCCAGTGCCTCGCGTCCCGCGTCATTATAGCCATAGCCCGTTGTCGCCGCGAAGTGTGATTCCTGCAGGCGGTTTTTCTGCATGGCGTGAAGGACCTTCAGCTGGTTATATTCCGCGTTTCTGTCTATCTCTTCAAACCGCGCCTTTAACTGATCCTCAATGGATCCCGAAAGCGCGACGACCTCAGGTGAAATGCCAAGCGTCGTATACATCTGTTAATTTCTCCTTTTCCGCATCGACCCAGATCACATCCGGTTCCCGCCGGAACCAGGTCAGCTGCCGTTTCGCGAAGTGCCTTGTCTCCTGTTTGATGGCCGCAACCGCTTCAGGAAGCGTCATCTCCCCGTCAAGATACTTCAGCAATTGTTTATATCCAAGACCCTGCATGGACACCGCGTCCCGGGCGAGTCCCTTATCCCTGAGGGAAATAACTTCCTGAAGAAGCCCTTCCTCCATCATCAGATCAACTCTTCTGTCGATCCGTTCATACAGATGCGCGCGGTCCATGGTCATCACAAAATACCTGAAGTCATAGGGACTCTGTTTTTTCCGTTCTCTCGCGTTGTGTTCAGAGATCGGCTCTCCGGTATCATGTAGATATTCCAGCGCACGGATCACCCGCTTCATGTTGTTTTCATGTATCGCCTCCGCCGACTCCGGATCCCGCTCCCTGAGCATTTCATGAAGATACGCGGCGCCTTTTTCATGCCCCAGCGTCTCCAGCTCATGCCGGTAGTCTTTATCGGTATCGTTTTCCGTACACGCCGTATCGTAAAGCACGGACCGGCTATAAAACCCCGTGCCTCCGGTAATGATCGGAATATGTCCGTTGCTCCGGATCTGATCCATGGCCTTTCGCGCCAGTTCCTGGAAAACCGTGACGTTGAACTCTTCCTCCGGCTCCAGTACGTCCAGAAGATAGTGCGGGACCCCCCGCATCTCATCTTCACGGATCTTCGCGGATCCGATATCCATCCCGCGGTAGACCTGCATGGAATCAGCGGAGATGATCTCTCCGCCGATCCTGAGCGCCAGTTCAACAGCGGCCGCCGATTTCCCGGCGGCCGTAGGTCCTGCTACGATGATCAGCCTCTCCTTATTCTGCTCCGCCACTTCCTGTCAGTTCCTCCGTCACGCGGTGTATTCCGGTATAATGAGACGCCTTGACATAAAGAACGTCTCCCGGTTTCAGGATCGCCTTCAGATCCGTGATCAGCGTATCCAGATCGTCAAACACGCGGATCTCCGTGTCCGGCGACTTTTCCAGGATCGCGCGCTTCGCGTTCAGGATGTCCGTACCCCTCATCAGGTAAAGATCGATCCCCAAAGGCGCGGCGTACGCGCCTACTTCATAATGGTACCTGGCGGAATCATCGCCCAGTTCCAGCATATCGCCGAGGACCGCGATCTTTCTTCCTCCCTCCCGGTACTCTATGTCATGAAGGACCTGGAGTCCTGCCTTCATGCTGTCGGGAGACGCGTTATATGTATCGTCGATCAGGAGCCATCCGTCCTTTTCATGCCGTTCCAGCCGGGAACGGAAGCCGCGGTAGCCCTCCAGGGCCTCCGCCGCCTTTTTCAGATCCACACCGTAATGATCCGCTGCGGCAAGCGCCGCGCAGGCATTCATCACATTGTGTCTTCCGAGAACAGAAAGCTTTACCTCGAGCCTTTCATTCTCATGGAAGCAGAAATCAAAGACGAACCGGCCGTCCTCCACGCGGATATTCTCAAACCGGTACGCGCAGTCCTCCGTGCTTCCGTAAAAAACATAGGGGAAGCCGGTAAGGTCTTTATACTTTCTGAGATAGGGGTCATCTCCGTTGAGTATCAGAAGCTTCGGACGCGGGTCCGATAAATTGAAGCCGCGGGTAATGGTAAACTTTTCCCTGCACAGCTCATCGCGGGTCCCGTAGAACTCCAGATGCGCCGTACCGATATTGGTAATGACCGCCGTATCGATATCTGTCAGGGACGAGATCAGTCCAAGTTCCCCGCGCACGTTCAGGCCCAGCTCCAGTACGGCAATATCATATGCGTCCGAAAGATCGCACAGGGTAAGCGGCACCCCAAGCCAGTTATTATAGTTTCTGGAAGTCCGGTATACTTTCTTCTCCGCGGACAAAGCGCAGGCGATCATTTCCCGGGTAGTGGTTTTTCCTACAGAACCTGTCACGCCAACTGCCGGAACCGGAATGCGGCGCCGCGCCATCCGCGCCGTCCGCTGGATCGCGTCTGTGGTGTTGTCCACCAGGATAAACGCGGTGTCCCTGTCCTCCGGATGATCTTTCCGGTAAGCTTCATAGACGCGGGCATCGGAGATCATGGCCGCTTTCGCGCCGTTTTCCACCGCGGACGCGGCAAACCGGTTGCCGTCCATGGTTTCTCCGCTGATCCCCACAAAAAGCGCGTTCTCTCCCACCATCCGCGAATCTGTGGTTACGGACGTCAAAAGAAGGTCTTCAGGACCCTGGAGAAGCTTTCCGCTCGTCTCATTGACGATGTCTCTGACACTGATATCTTTCATGAATTACTGCCTCTTAATGTATGATCCGGAATTCCGTAGCGGATCTGACCGCGAACCAGGCCTTCCCTGCGATCATTCTTCTTTTGACCGCGCCGATGGTGCTGGAGCGGCTGTCTTCGCTGTTTGCCGGCATATCTCCCAGGACAAAGTATTCGTCATCCCCGAGAAGAAGCGCGTCCCCGGCGATCCCGTCTGAAGTGATCTCTGACGTATACGGAGATACGTCCAGTTCCTTCCCGTTGACGTATACGATCCCCTTGGAGATCCGGATCTCTTCTCCCGGCAGGCCGATGACTCTCCTGATCAGGAAATCTCTGTCCTCCGGTTCTCCGGACCTGGAAAAAGCGATCACGTCAAAACGTTTCGTGTCCGTAAGGTTATACAGGATCCGGTCCACAAAAACCGTGGATTCCGGCTCAATGGTGGGTTCCATGGATTTGCTGGCCGTGGATGCGGAAAGGAACAGGTACTGAGCCAGAAAAAGGCCCAGTGCCGCCACTACCGCAAGCTCCGCCAGCATCTCCAGCACTCTGGAGAATATCCCGCGGTTTTCATATAAATAGATCTTACGCTTCATAACTGCCTCATATCATGGCGAAAGAGAAAAAAGCACCACATCGCTGCGGTGCTTTCTCATCTCTTAACGAACCAGTTCCTTGACCTTGGCTGCCTTGCCTGTTCTTTCTCTCAGGTAATTCAGCTTCGCGCGGCGAACCTTACCATAACGTACGACCTCAATGCGCTCAACGTTGGGTGAGTGCAGCGGCCATGACTTTTCTACGCCAACACCGCCGGAGATTTTTCTGACTGTAAATGTCTCACGTACGCCGCCGTTCTGTCTCTTCATTACCGTGCCTTCAAAAATCTGGATACGCTCGCGGTTGCCTTCCTTGATCTTTGCGTGAACACGCACCGTGTCACCCACGGAAAACTTGTCAACAGAAGCCTTTAACTGTTCCTCTTCGATCTTTCTGATGATCTCGTTCATTCGAGTCCTCCTCATTTTCAGACATTCTTACTACTTTCACGCTTTAGTGCTCCGCGAGGCCAAACCGTTTACAGTACAGCGGAATATCCACATTATTCAAAACTATGAAAGTATATCATAGTCCTGTTCGAATTGCAAGCACTTTTTATCTGCGGCTCATATCGATCAGCTTCTGCTTCAGCTCATCCTCCATACGGCGGAGTTCGGTCTCGGCATTCTGACGCGCCGCACGGCCTTCCTTCTGGATCTTCATTACGTCATCCAGAGTATTGATCAGCGTCTGGTTGGTCTGCTTCAGCGTCTCGATATCCACGATGCCGCGTTCATTTGCCTTCGCTGCTGTCACGCTGGCCTGGTGCAGATTCTGCGCGTTCTTCTTCAAGAGGTCATTGGTCGCGTTCGTTACGGCGTTTTCAGCCTCGATCGCTTCCGTGGAATGCGCGATGCCCAGCGCGATGACCATCTGGTTCTTCCAGAGCGGGATCGTATTGACGATGACGGACTGGATCTTCTCCGCCATCTGGGTATCCGTATTCTGAAGAAGGCGGATCTGAGGCGCGGTCTGAAGAGATATCGTGCGGGTCAGGTCCAGATCATACAGTTTCTTTTCAAAACGGTTGCACTGTTCCGCCAGATCCTGGGCAGCCTGAGCGTCTTCGGTCTTTCCGGAAGCCGCGGCCTTCTCCTGAAGCTCGCGCAGTTCTCCGTTTCTGACTTCCTGAAGCTTCTTGGAGCCTGCCAGAATGTACATGGTGATCTCCTTAAAGGAAGCCATGTTCAGGTCATACATTTTGTCCAGCGTCGCCACGTCCTTCAGAAGCGTGATCTGATGATTTTCCAGGCTGTCGCAGATCTTTGAGATGTTCGCTTCCGTCTTATCATAGCTGGCCTTCATGGTCTCGATCTTGTTCTTGCCCTTTTTGAACAGGCCGAAAAGACCCTTGGCATCCGAAGCATCGTCAAAACCCTTGACCTCCGACACCACGCTGGTCAGAAGCGATCCGATCTCCCCAAGGTCCTTCGTGCGGACCTGGTCCAGCGTCTCCTGGGAGAAATCCGCCATCTTCTTCTGAACGCCCGCGCCGTACTCCAGAATGCCCTGTGTATTCTTCAGGTCGATCGAGGAGGTAAACTGCTCTACCGCCTTCTTTTCTTCTTCAGAAAGCATCGTATCGTCCAGGTTGATCTGGAGCGGAGCAGCTTCCTGAGCTGCCTGCTCTTCCGTCTGCGCTGCCTGAGGCGCCGCAGGCTGAAATGCCTCGCCGAATGTCAGTGTCGGAACACTCGCATTCATCTGCTGTAATTCCTCATTCATTATTGAACCTCCTCTTTCTTTGCGTTCATATTAAATCCGGAATCCTTGATCCCGTCCTGCGCAAGCATGGTATTCAGCACGGAAATATCTGACGACACGTCCCACGCCTTGTTTCTGAACAGCTGCTCCAGAAGATTCTCGAACGCGTTATTGATGGTGTCAATGGTCTGTTCGATCTCCTTCTGGGTCTTTGTCATCTGTTCGGTGACCACCGGTTCCTCATCGATCTCCTTATAGGTCTCCAGGAGCTTCCAGATGGTGGGAAGATAATAATTCATCAGCTTCCTGAGATCGGTCGCGGATCCCGGCTGCTTTTTGACCTCATACAGAATACTGCGGATCACGCTCTCCAGCCGCTGAAGCTTCGTGGTGATCACGATGCCGGGAAGCTGGGCGTTCATCGCCTGGATCTTTTCCAGGTACTGCTCGCCCTGTCTGAAGATCTCCAGTCCTTCGCTGGTAAAGCCGGCGGGATCTTCTTTCCTTTCCGCCTCCTGAGCCGCGTTCAGTTCCTTCTGCCGCTCCATCAGAAGCAGATAGTTCTTATAGGTATCATCAGACGTGATCAGTTCCTTTTCCTCCTGGTCCATATGGCCCTGGGCAAAGAAACGCTGCCGGATCAGTTCCTTCAGGTCGGAAAGCACGGTCTTCCTGTCCCATCCGGTCCTCCTTGAAAGCTCATCTACAGACATGACCGTCTTTCCCTTCATGATCTCCACATAGGCCTTGAAGTGCTCGATCAGCTTTTTATTCTTCCTCCCCTTGAAAAAAGAGGAAAGGCCGGACGCGAGAAGCAGGCCGCCGAGGATCGCCGATCCCAGCACGGAAAAGACCGGAGCTCCGGCGATCAGCATGCCGATGGTACTGACGCTGAAGATCGAACCCGCCGCAGTCAGCCCGGCGCCGAGGATCGTTTTTACCGCGGCTTTCGATTCCTCGGAAGCGGTATCCTTGTAAAGCTTCGGCACCACGCGGCGCGGATTATTCCTGAGATACGACTCCTGCTTTACGGCGCGTTTCGCGGAATCCGCGATCCGCGTGCCGGACGCGCTCAGATTATTCAGGACCCGCTCCAGTCCCTCCATGGAATTCCTTATGGTAGATTCGATTTTATCGAAATCCAGTTCTGCCATTAGAGTGCACTTAACCTTTCTTCAACCTGTTCAAGCATGATCTGGTACTTTTCACGTTTTTCCTTTTCCTCAGCGATCTTTTCCTGCGGAGCTTTCGAGAGGAACTTTTCATTGGAAAGCATGGCGTCGGAACGTTTCAGTTCGCCCAGAAGGCGCTGTTTTTCCTTCGTCAGCCGCTCCCGTTCCTTCTCTACGTCCACAAGATCGCTCAGCGGGATATAAATGTTAGCTTCAGCCGTCACTGCGGACACGGCCTGGGGATCGATCCCCTCCCGGTCCGCCTGCACCGTCAGATCGGACGCGTAGGACAGCGTTTTAAAGAAACTGGCGGAATGGGTAAAGATCTGGCGGATCGCCGGATCTTCGGACACCACGTAAACAGAGGCTTTTCTGGACGGCGCCACGTTCATATCCGTACGAAGCGCGCGGACTTTCCGCACCGCTTCCTTCAGGATCTCCACGTCGCGTTCATCATCGGCGAAGTTCAGCTCTTCTCTGTACACAGGCCAGTCAGAGATCATAATGCTTTCTTCATCACTGAGATTTGTAAAGATCTCCTCAGTAACAAAGGGAATATAGGGATGCAGCAGTTTCAGCACATCCGTAAGTACCGTACGGAGGGTCCAGAGCGCCGCGTTCTTGGTCTCATCCATATCATTATACAGACGAGGCTTCACCATTTCAATATACCAGTCGCAGAATTCGTCCCAGGCAAAGTCATAGATCTTGGAAAGAGCGATGCCCAGTTCGAACCGGTCCATATTATCTGTCACATCCCGGATCAGCGTGTTCGCCCGGGAAAGGATCCACCGGTCTGCCTGCGTCAGGTTGCCGGGAATGGTATCCGGGATCTCCGCCTTCTCAATATTCATCATAATGAAACGGGCGGCATTCCAGATCTTGTTCGCGAAATTGCGGCCGGCTTCCACGCGTTCCCAGTAGAAACGCAGATCGTTTCCGGGCGAGTTGCCGACTGCAAGGGAATAGCGCAGCGCGTCTGCACCGTATTTTTCGATGACTTCCAGAGGATCGATGCCGTTTCCGAGGGACTTGGACATTTTCCGTCCCTGGGAATCGCGGACGAGGCCGTGAACGAGGACCGTATGGAATGGCGGCTCTCCCATCTGTTCGATAGAGGAGAAGATCATGCGGGCGACCCAGAAGAAGATGATATCATAGCCGGTCACCAACACGTCCGTCGGGAACAAGTGTTCCAGATCTTCCGTTTTGTCAGGCCATCCGAGCGTCTCAAAAGGCCACAGGGCGGAGGAGAACCAGGTATCCAGCACGTCTTCGTCCTGTTTCAGATGCGTGCCGCCGCACTTGGGGCACACGGCCGGTGTTTCTCTGGAAACGATGATCTCGCCG
>CADCQD010000228.1 GCA_902803485.1 uncultured Eubacteriales bacterium
CCGGCTCCTCTTTACGCTGTAAGCCGTGATCCCGCCGTCGTCATATAACGCCAGCAGGTCGGTCGATAACAGGTCCTTCGGGACGCTGATCCCGAGCTGCAGCGCGGCCTTTGCCACCAGGTCCGGATGCATCACATGCTGCTCCCTGATCTCCACGACGCTCTCATCATACCGCAGGAGCCAGAACTGCCAGCGCTCGCCCATGGACAGGACGTCGACCGTGCGTTTCGCGATCGGGTCATAGATCTCGGCAGCAGCACCCCGGCTGTGCGACTCGTTCGCTTTCTTCATGCCGACGTAATCGGTGCCGACACCCCTGCACCGGCCTTCCATGACCTTGCGGATACTGTTCTTTTCCTTCAAACAATCCTCCTTCCGGCCTTTTTTCACGTTTTTCACGAAAAAAAAGGTACTTTTAATAAAAGCACCCTGCTAATACCATTTGACGCGCCGCGAAAGCCACGATAGAATGTATATAAGCGGGGCACCGCTGATGATGATTTCGCATTCCCCTCCGAGCGCCAACTTTTCGGGGAATGCGTTTTTTTGTGCGTATTTCGTATACCGGTACGCGGCCTCACCGCCGCGGGATCTTTCTTTTGCGGCTCCGTTCCGCATGATCGCGGACTGCAGATCTATGCTGCCGGCCCTGTAAAAGGCAGGTGGATCCCATTTTTTCCCTGCTTTCCGTTTCATTTATAATAGCATATTTCATTTATGAAGTCGATATCGCGAATATGAAACAGAATTACTATATTTAACAAGCAAAAATGGTATAAATTTCATAAATGAATGTTTTTGTATGAAATACAGCGGAAAACGCCAAAAACGAACCTGATAAGTCCTGCTTTAGCCGCGGCATATACGGTCCGTTTACTTTATATTGGCAGACCCTGCATCCCGTTTCATTTATAATGGCAGGATGACAGCGTAAAGTAGTCCGCCGCGGAGAAGAAGCACAGCTGCCTTGACGGCCTCTTCCCGACGTCTGTCGTTTGTTTCAAAAATAACACCGCGTTTCATATATGAACTATTTTGCCTTTGTCGCGCCTGCCCGTGTTTCGTTTATGAGAATTGCCTTATAATATCCTATAGCATATTTGACACCGGATTTCATTTTTGGGTGGAAAAGAGAATGAGCACGGATATCGAAAGACAAAAAGAGGCAATACATAAGAACATTTCCGAAAGGCTGAACAGACTTACCAGCAAAAAAGGCATCACGCAGCAGTCGATGGCGGACGTACTCGGTGTCAACAAGACGATGGTGAGCCGTCTGATCAACGAGAAGGGGAAAGTCCCGCCGCTCGACCTGGCGGTCAGGATCGCACAGATGCTGGGGATAACCCTGGAAGCGCTGACAGAGGATACGGAAGTCACGGTCGACCAGTCCATCACGCTGTCTTACGCCAAAGCTTTTTTCACGATCTGGGCACTGACGGAAAGAGGACTTATCAAGCCGGACAGCAGGGACCCCTTCCTCTTATGGCTCCTGAAGAAAAGGAACGAGATCGAGAAGATGCCCCGCAGGGACGCCGACATGCAAAAAGCCTGGGAAGAGAAGGTACTCGCATGGGAACGTAAGGTGCTGAGGGATTATTCCAGGCCGCTCCTGCCGCGGTACCTGACGCAGTTCACATACCTGTTCCTGGAGGCATATCCGGATATCGAGGATTATGATACTTATCTTGGCGTCTTCAACCTGTTCCAGGGGTATATGGAAGGGAATGAGGACGATACGCAGAAGGTGAATGGCCTCATCCAAAAATGGAGGAACGACCTTATCGACGAGAAGGGATGTTATTCCAACATATCTGTTCCGTGGGACGGGGAAGAGTATGTCGAGCTTGATAAAGACGGGAATGAATATGTGACGGAGAAGCCGAAGTATGTCGCCTTGGTACCGGACCTGGCCGGCGATGAGGATGACCCGTTTTTTAACCCATGACCGTGCTTACGGCAAATATGATCACGGTATGATCAATATGTGTTTACCGGACCCCGTCAGGCTGCTGCCTGATGCGGGCCCGTTTTTGTATGCGGCCGGAGGCGTATACGAGCAAAGACACAGGACTCTGCGTTCCTGTGCCTTTCATTGATCTTCCTTTCCGCTGGTTGCCGCGGATCACTCCGAACCTCCCGTAGATACCGCGCTGCCTGTGTGCTTCCTGGCTGAAAGCCGGGATGAAAGAAGAACGCGATCCCATCCCGTATGAGATGGTGATTTGAAATCTAATATGCCTGACGCAG
>CADCQD010000229.1 GCA_902803485.1 uncultured Eubacteriales bacterium
GAAGGAAATGTGGCGATCGTGAACGGCGTGAAAGAACTGCACGGCGCGCAGCTGGTGGCGCCGGATCTCAGAGCAGGCGCCGCGCTTTCCATTGCCGCGCTGGCAGCTGACGGAGACTCTTTGATCGAGGACGTGCAGTATATCCTGCGGGGCTACGAAGATTTCGTAGAGAAGCTGCAGGGCCTGGGCGGCAGGATCAAATATGTGGAGCGCGAAAGCGACGCCAGAAAGTTCTTAATGAAGCTGGACGTGATTTGAAGGGCAGACAGACGGAGGGCAAGCATGAACCGGATCCATTTTCTCAGAGCCTGCTGGGAGGATATGATCGTGATCGAATCCAACGGACTATTCGCGATGGTCGATACCGGAACGGATCTTTCCACGGATCAGATCCTGGCATATCTGGACAGCATCGGTGTAAAGCGGCTGGAATTTATCCTGATCACGCATTTCCACCGGGATCATTACGGAAGCCTTCCGGCGTTGCTTGAGCGGTATCCCGTCGGAAAAGTATATATGAAGACCTTCAGCGGCCTGAACATTGCCGACAGCGCGGGACGGCCCGCGGACCAGGCGTATAACGAGGCTGAACTGAAGAAATGCGAAGAGATGTGCGAAACCGCGCGCAGAGTATCTGAGCTGGTGATCATTGACGAGACCGTGGACCAGGTGTCCGTGGGAGATTTCCACTTCCAGATCTACGGGCTGACGGACGCGATCCGGGAAATGTACGACGACCCGGCCTCCCCGTATCACGGGAAGATATGCTTCGGGGAAAACGTCAACAGCACCGCGATGTTCGCGGACGTGAACGGAACCACCGTCTACCTGGGCGGCGACGCGCACAATTCCGAACTGGAATACCCGAAATACACGAACCAGAACGACCAGTACGCGAAACTGGCAGGCCGGCAGATCGACCTGTTCAAGGTGCCGCATCACTGCTGCGGAAACATCTTTAATGAAGAAACGCTTAAGATCCTGAAACCCCGCTACGCGGTCGTGACCAACTTCGCGAAGTCCGTAAACGGGCAGTTCTCAGGAAACCGGGATCTTCTCCTTCAGGCGAATCCGGAAGTCACGATCCTTTGCACAGATCTTTGCGGCTATATGTTTACCCTGGGACCGGACGGCGAACTCTCTTATGAAGAGATCGACCCGTGGCCGGAGGACCGGGAAAAACCGGCATGGATGCTGTAAAGCGGCATGGAGTAGGAAAAAACAGCATGATATAGGAAAAACGGGGCGGCAGCCCCGTTTTTTCTATTCCTGCGGCAGGAGAAGAACACGGCAGGAGAAGGGTAAGGATGCGGCCGGAGAATACCACTTTCATCAAACTTGCTTTTTGTCCCTGGCGGATTACATGAAAACCGGCTTATGACCAGATTTTTTCTGTAATTTAGTTGAGCTTGCTTTTCAAATACATAAGCCTGATTCTAACCTCCACTTTTTATGTAAGAGGTGAGGCGGCTGACCGGCCGTTTACGTCAAAATACAGGTTATAAAATTTGTTCATGTAATGTGGTGAGTCACTTTTGACATGAGCCTCGAAATTGTGCCATTTATGACCTCCGCTCGCTGTGTAACGAGAAGCATGTTACAGAAGATCTGCTGTTCAGAGTGAAATTTATGTAACAGGCGGAAACACAGCAGGTCTGCTTACATTAAGTAAGCTTTCATAAGCCGGGGTTTATGTAAATGGTTTCGAGGGAGAACAGTCATTACAGAATCAATAACAGGAAACCTGATTTTTTATGTAAGCAGATCCTTAGACTGGCAGCTATAGATTGTAAACCAGTACCTATAAACCGGACACGGCAAGACTCAGTTATAAGGGTACTGTTTCAGGCCATACCAGGATCTTCTTGCTAAGTTGAGACCACTGTAAATAAAGGAAAAGCAGCTAATTTCATTTCCCTGCGAAAAATTCTTTGATGATCCTGTTTACTTCGCAGGCCTTCTCGTGATTGATCCCATGTCCGGCATCTTCCATAAAAATGACCTGTATGGGATACCGCTTGATTTGTTCCTCCAGCTGCGTCCCGCCGAGCATGATAAACGGATCCTTCTTTCCCACGATGCAGAGCAGTTTATCCTTAAGAGAGGATATTTCGTCATCGGTAAAAGTACGGATCTTGTGATTCATCATTGCGCTTCGTCTGAAGCCGGTCATAAGCTGCTTAAAGTGTAAAAAGACGATCTCATTGTCTGTAAAGACACGATAATTGGTTCCGGTCATCTTACGGATCAATTTCATTACATTCTTATCAGTCGGGAATAACGCTTCGGGCAGGAATACTTTCATCATCGCCTTCATGGCAGCTGTTTTGCCGTGTCCGCTTGTTTTCACCGGAACCCCCGCCATGCTGATTCCCCTGATCACACGCTCGGGATGTCTGATCATATACATTTGCGTTAAATATGCGCCGTTAGACACCCCTGCCATATAGACATGATCGAGTTTCAGGCTGTCAAGAAGCTCATCGATCCATATTTCATCATCAAAGGTTTTGTCATATCCGTCACCCGGCATACTTTTTCCGGGCCCGCCGATGGTATCCACAGCATAGATATGAAAAGTCTGCGCAAGTTCTTTTGCGTTGTATATCCACATAAGCGCCGCATCGTCGCCAACTCCGTGAAAGAGTACAAGCGGCGGATCATTCGCATCTCCCGCCTCTATCACATGTGTGCTGCCGTATCGTCCCATGATGTCCAGCTCATTGATCTTTGTATCCCACATCGTAAGAAGTTCTGTATAGCTTTTTAAAATCGCCTTCTCTGCTTCTGCGTTTTTGTATATCTTCACGTTTTTCATAAGCGGTTTTCCTCGTAAATGGTACTGCGTTTCCCACGGTTTCATCGCGCCCTTCCGCTATCCCTCTCTGGATGTCCGGATCCCTTTTAACATGCCTGTCAAATACTGACGCAGTATTACAAAGATATTTCGGCACGTCCGCATCCGGTATGACGGACCGGGAGTTATCCACCGGAAGGAACTCCTGACACAGGAAAAGGCGTGACCTGAGCCACGCCTTCCTGTTCTTAAATTCTTGGATATTCCTGTTTTATGATGCTCCGGCGCCGCGGCCGCTGCTTCTTTTTTCAAAGATACATCTTTTTCAGGGCAGATCATTATAAAGCGGAGAGCGTGTGAAGAGGATCCAGCATGACCGGTTCTTCGTGCTCCTTCAGATAAGCATAGCGAAGGGCGCTGCCTTCCACCAGGTCTCCGTATTCCATGATGCTGTTCAGGTAATTCAGGAAATCTTTGGTCTCCATGGATTCCGGACGGAGCAGGGCAAGATGATACGTGTGGCTGCTGTCCAGATACAGCTCGCTCTTTCCGTGGAAGGAAGAGCCGAGCTTTTTCGAGAACTCAATGACCTCATCGATGGCGCTGAAACGGACCAGGCAGACGTCGACCTGCACCCTTGGCGGGCGCTCCGGCTCATAAAAGGTTTCCTGCTCCGGGAAAATATCCGGGATGTTCTCCCGCGCGCTGGCGGCGAACTGGGCAAAATGCGCGTCCATCTCTTCCGCGTCCTCAATGGCGGAGATGATCAGAAGAAGGGAATCCTCCGGAAGGGGGACCGCCTCGATCATCAGCGGAAGCTGTTCTGAATTAAAAGAAAACTCGGCAGATACTTTATTGACGATATCACGGAACAGATCCATGGTTTCGCTGCTGCCGTATTTCAGATCCTTCAGAGTCAGTCTGCGCGCGTTCAGATCCTGCGCCGATAAGGTGCAGCGGATCTGATGTTCATTGATCTTTTCCATATGCATCCGTGATCACTTCCTTTCTGTATCGTACTCTAGGTTCTTTCTGTATTATACACCAAACCGCGCAGGAAGTAAAGGAAAAGCAGACATCGGCGGCGCAGTCCCTCCGGGGGCTTTAAAAAGATCCGGAAATCTAAAAGAAAATTCACGGACAGCATGTGTATAAAGCAGGATTTATTGGCACAAAATGTAAAGGAATTTCCGGGAAAGATTCAAAAAACATTGGAATTCTTGCCCGGATGCGTTGAAAACCTGCAGCCCGGATGGTACGATTTCCATATCTCAAGGCACAGCAGCCGGAAAGCAAATGGCAGCGGCCCCCGCCGGGCGAAAGGCAATGAAAGGAAATGAAGCACAAAGGCTGCGCAGGAAATGCTTTCGGATACGGAGATCATCATGCGGAAAGGATGTTGCATCACGAATACCTCTTTGCGGAGGCAGGATCCATCATGCGGGGAAGAGGAAATGGAATTCCTGGCGTGGCTCTACAAAGACTGGATCATGTCATTGACGGACAGATACTTTGCATATATAAATGGGAACCGGCCTGTCTCCGGGCTTTATAAAACAGGAGATGCGGAGGAAGTATCCTATATGGCAGATTACAGCTTTGACGAGCGGAATGAGATCGCCGAAGTGCATTATGTCCCGGTCCGTATACGGCGCGCGGAAAGGCCTGCCGGACGAAGAAAAGGAGGAAAGTACCCGGATATGCGTGGACAGGCCCGGAGCCTGTGCCTGAAAAATGGCGGGGCGGCTCCTGTATAGAGAGCGGCCTCCGCCGTAAACCCATAATTTAACGGAGAAGATCACGAAAAGAAAAAGGTCAGCGTTTCCTTTTTCTGGACGTGGTCTTTTCACTTTGGCTTTCTCGCAGAAGATAACGGACCAGGCGCTCGTGTTCCTCCGAATATCCGAAGAAGAAATTCGGGTAGCGCTCCGTCAGGACCCCGTTGATCTGGTCCAGCGTTTCCCTCGGCCGGTCCTCCAGGGAGAAGGACTCGCCGGTAATGGTAACGATCCGCTCCGTAAAGAACATCTTCTCCCGCTTGTCTTTTTTCGAATACTTCATCCGCTGGTACTCATAGACCCAGAGCACGGACTCCAGCGGGATCACCGCGGTTTTATCCGCGTTGAACTCGATCAGGTATTTGGGCGTCAGCGCCACGTTCCCCTCCCGCAGAATACAATCGAAGCGGAGCTCATCCTCCGCGTCCGCCATCAGCTGATCCGCGTCCCCGTAATCCGCAAGCCGCCGGTAAGCGGCAGAAGTATGCGGAAAGAGCAGCGGAATAAGAGTGGTAAACAGGCCAATCAGGCAGAGGATCAGAGACACGGTCACGATCCCGAAGAGGATCTTCTCCTGCAGCGGGAAATACACGACCTGGTTGACAAAATACGGATCCGTCACCGAAGCCAGGCCGTCATACGTCCAGTCCAGCGCCTCCGCAAGATCCTTGATCAGCGTCTCCCTTCCCTCCGGATTCTTCACCAGTTTGCCGGAAACCGTCATCGCCCCGATATGCGCCTCCGCGGGACGGCCGGTAGAAGGCTTCAGAATATAGATCCGGCAGTAGCCGTCAGACAGCTGGTAGTAGTAATGCCCGGTCAGCGTGCCGTTCACGTAATAATCATCGCCGGTATAAAAAAGATCCACAGCATTCGTACGGATATAAGTCAGCGTCTCCGCAGGCCCCGAAAGCGGCGCGAAAGCATCCGCGTCCCCGATGACAAAATACTCCAGCATCGGCTGCCGGACCAGGATAAACAGAACAAGCACCAAAAAGAGCAGCGGATAAATGATCCGCCGCAACAGGCTCATTTGAATATGCTGCGTAATGCTGTTCTTCTTCATATCAAAACTATTATAGATGAACTTGCAGGAAGAATCAAGAGCCAGCGGGCGGACAAGGCACCAGGGGCAGGAGGCGGCCATGGGCGGCCATGGGGACGGTTCTCCCGGCTTTTGCAGCCATGGGGACGGTTCTCCCGGCTTTTGCAGCCATGGGGACGGTTCTCCTGGCTTTTGCAGCCATGGGGACGGTTCTCCTGGCTGCCCAAAAGAGACATGAGTCTTGACATTGCAGCTACTATTTGAGTAAGATAAGGGGGTGGTATTTATACCAAGAAAAGCACGAAAAGCCAGCAGTACCGGCTACTATCATGTAGTGATCAAGGGAAACGGCGGCCAGATCATTTTCGAGGAAGACGCGGACCGCGAGCGCTTTCTCCGCACGCTGGGAAAGTATATCCGGGAAGAACCGTTTGAGATCCTGGCCTATTGCCTGATGGATAATCATGTGCATCTTTTGATGCACGCGGAGCATGATCTGGACCGGATCATGAAGAGGATCACCTGCAGCTACGCGTACTATTTCAACACGAAATATGAGCGGACAGGGCACCTTTTCCAGGACCGGTACAGGAGCGAGCCCATTGAAGACGAGCGGTACCTGCTGACTGTGATCAGATACATCCACAACAATCCGCAAAAGGCGGGGATCAGCAGAAGAGAGGATTATCTCTGGAGCAGCTGGCGTGAATATTTAGGCCGGGAAACGGTGGTGTCGACGGAGCTGATCCTCAGGATATCGGGCGGACGGCAGGGGTTTCTCCGGCTCAGCAAAAGTGCCGATGACGCGGAATGTATGGATATTTCAGAAAAGCAGCGGCTGAGGGATCAGGACGCCGCAGCGCTGGCGGAACAGCTGCTGGGCGTTGATAACCTGTTCCGGATGCAGAAAATGGAGCGGGAGGAAAGGGACCGTGCGGTACGGATACTGAAGATCCACGGTCTGCCGGTAAGGCAGATCGCGCGTCTGACCGGTATCACAAGGGCAGTGGTTTCGAAGGCATGAACGGGCAAAGGGCGGCCAGGAGAACCGTCCCCCTGGCCGCAAAAGCCAGGAGAACCGTCCCCCCGGCTGCAAAAGCCAGGAGAACCGTCCCCCTGGCCCCCTGGCCACTGGCTGTTCGCTTTGCGGGGGTTGTGATGGAGGAGTATGGGAAGTTCGCGGATCTCTATGATGTGTTTATGGAGGAGATCCCGTATGAAGACTGGTGCGCGGTGCTGGAGGGGCAGCTGGCGGATTTCGGGATCCGGGACGGCCTGGTGCTGGAGCTGGGCTGCGGCACCGGGAATGTCTGCGAGATCCTTGCCAGGGATGGCTATGATATGACCGGGATCGACGTGTCTACGGATATGCTGGGTGTGGCGGAGGAGAAGCGGATGGAGAGTGGCCTTCCGATCCTGTACCTCTGCCAGGATATGCGGGAGTTTGAGCTGTACGGCACTATGCGTGCGGTGATCTCGGTGTGCGATTCGATGAATTATCTGACGGACCGGGGGGATTTTGTCCGGACGCTGAAGCTTGTGAATAATTATCTGGATCCGGGCGGCGTGTTTATTTTTGATCTGAAGACTCCGTTTTTTTACAGGGAGGTCCTGGGCAGCCGGACGATGGGTGCCGCGGAGGAGGATGCCGCGTATATCTGGGAAAACAGTTATGAGGAGGATTCCGGGATCAATGAGTACCGGATGACTTTTTTTGAGAAACAGGAGAACGGAAGCTATGACCGTTTTGAGGAGCTCCATGTGCAGCGTGCCTGGACGATGGAGGAGATCGCGGCCATGGCGGAGGATGCGGGGATGACGCTCGTCCGCTTTCTGAAGGCGTACACCGGGGAAGACGCGGGGCCGGAGGATGAGCGGATCCAGGTGATCCTCAGGGAAAAGGGCAAGAATGTACGGGAGGTATTGACCGATGAGTGATTATATGGTAAGGGGAACGGCATGTGACGGCGAGCTCCGCTTTTTCGCGGCGCTGACGACGGATACGGTGGAATTCGCGAGAAACGCGCATGATCTGAGTCCCATCGCGACGGCTGCGCTGGGCCGCCTTCTCACTGCGGGTACGATGATGGGCCCGATGATGAAGGGCGACGATGACCTGCTGACGCTGAAGATCGACTGCGACGGCCCCATCAAGGGCATTACGGTGACGGCGGATCCTAAGGGGAATGTGCGTGGCTATGTGATCAATCCGGACGTGGTTCTTCCGGCTACGCCGGCCGGGAAGCTGAATGTGGCGGACGCGCTGGGGCTTGGTGTTCTGAGTGTGATCCGGGACGTGGGGCTGAAGGAGCCTTATGTGGGCCAGACCATCCTGGAGACCAGCGAGATCGCGGAGGATCTGACGTATTATTTCGCGAATTCTGAACAGACTCCCTCGTCTGTGGCGCTGGGTGTGCTGATGAACCGGGAAAATACGGTGCGGAAGGCCGGCGGTTTTATTCTTCAGGTCATGCCCGGTTTCCGCGATGAAACGGCGGCGGCGCTGGAAAAGCGGCTTTCGGAGATCCCTTCTGTGACTGCGATGCTGGACCAGGGCCTGATGCCGGAGGACATCATGAACCGGATCCTTGAAGGGATGGACCCGGTGTTCCAGGAGAAGATCCCGGTGGGATTCCACTGCACCTGCTCCCGGGAGCATACGGCGGATATGATCCAGAGCCTGTCCAGGAAAGAGCTGAAGGAAATGATCGATGAAGGAAAAGAGATCGAGGTGAAGTGCAATTTCTGCGGAAATACCTATACGTTCAGCGTGGATGAGCTGAAGGCAATGCTGTAAAAAATAAAGGGACGGCCCGCCGGCATACATGCCTGGCGGGCCGTCATCCTTTTGCTTCAATGATGGTATCCATAACCCCTGAAAATCGATAATGCAGCAGTTCACTGCGTAAAGTCAAAAACTGCGTACAGTAAAAATAGAGAAGTTATTCTGTGATCTTAGTTACGTTGACAGCCTGCGGTCCCTTTGCGCCTTCGATGATATCGAATTCAACCTTCTGTCCTTCGTCAAGGCTCTTGAAACCTTCCATATTCAGACCTGAATAATGAACGAACACATCGTTGCCGCTTTCGTCAGAAATGAAGCCATAGCCCTTCTGATTATTGAACCATTTTACTGTACCTTTGTTCATTGTGTTACCTCCGACTCGTATATATGTATTGGTATCGCACCTTGTACAATTTAGCACTGATACATTGGAATGTCAAGCTTGACATCAAATTCCAGGTTTGTTAAACTTGACAAAAGAATAAACGGCGAAATGTGTGCGAAACAGTAATGAAATCAAGTTTTATTACGAACACTGCCGATCTGAAGGAAATGAATCATGTTTGAAAAATTATTTTTCTTCGCTGAAGAAGCGTCTTCCGGAGCGGGAGAAACTCTTACGGAGGCCGGACAGCTGATCACCACGGAATACAGCGACCTGAAAGTGCCGACGGGTATCCTGATCTACCTCGTATGCGCCATCGTCCTTCTTCTGGCTGTTACCGTAGTCTGCTTTATTGTCATTAAAAGGCACTGCGTCAACTGGGGCATGTCGATCATGACCGCGGCTGCGGCGTTCCTTTTGTTCAGCTATCTGGTGTACAACGGCATATTCTACGTCCTGGGCGTGATCCCGGGAGTGCGCGATACCCTGACGGAAAACGGAACGCTGCTGATCATACTGTTCCTGATATTCGGCGCGGTCTGCGATTTCCTGTCCGTGTATCTGGGCATGATGTACGCGGTGAAGCAGAACGCGAAGCGGAACATGTATTATGATATCGGTACGGCGGCCATTTTCGCGGTGGCGATCTATACTGTCACGCTGATCATTGAGATCCCGAACTCGCTGACTGCCGCGCCGGTCAATGGTTTCTTTAACTTTTTCACGCTGTTTTCGACCATCAACACCGCGGGCTTTGATACGTTCCTGACGAATCTTGCCCAGAACGGCGTTGCTGTCCCGGAGCTTACGGAGCAGCTGGTGGGTTATGTGACGCAGAGCATCTGGAGCTACGTCTTTGAGACCTTCTGGGCGATCTCCCGCCTGGTGTTCTTCCTTTCCGCGAGCGTGCTGATCTATGGTGTATTCCGGGAGAAGCTGGAAAAGAAGATGCTCGGCCTTGCGGCGGCGGTCATCCTGATCTCCCTGATCCCGAAGGCTCTGGCGTATCTGGGACTTCATCCCGTCATCTGTACGGCAATGGCCATCGTCTTCGCTGCGGCCATATTCTATTATACGCTCCTCATCGTTAAGAAGCAGATGCCTGAAGAGCTGGACCGTGTCAGCCGCAGGATCGAGAACAATAACAACAGACGTAACCAGAATCAGAACAAGCCGATGCCGAAGATCGTGATGCCGAAGGACTGATCACCAGTGTGATCACCCGGATTTTTGGCTGAGGGAGCTGCATCGGTATTCACCGGACGTATCGGAAACGTCAGGAGGGTAATATGATCAAGACATATAAATGCCCGGGCTGCGGAGCCGCGCTGATCTATGAGGGGGGCACAGAGGATCTGAAGTGCCCGCATTGCGGAAAGACCGTGAAAGTACGGGACATTGCGTTTGAGAAGAACGAAGAGGAAGTGCTTGCCGCGGGAAAAGCAGAAGATGAACGGATCGACAACGCAGGCAATAAGATCCGGGAATTTCAGTGCCCGAGCTGCGGCGCTGCCCTGGTGACCACGGACGACACCGCGGCCACGCAGTGCGCGTTCTGCGGTTCCCCCACACTCATCGAAAGCCGGCTTACCGGCGAATTCAAGCCGCAGAAGATCCTGCCCTTCCGTTTTGACAAGGCGCAGGCGCAGGAGTATTTCAAGACCTGGAAGGGCACCGGAAAGCTGACGCCCAACTCCTTCAAATCCAAGGCAGTCATGGACAAGGTGACCGGCGTATACGTGCCCTACTGGCTGTACAGCTATAACTGCCAGGCGGATATCCACGCGGACGGGATGCGTACCCGGGTCATGGAAAACGCGAAAGAGCGGGTGATCATGACCGATCACTTTGACGTGCAGCGGACGAATACCGGGCAGTACGTGGGTATTCCGTTCGACGCCTCCAATAAAATGCCGGATGACAGCATGGCCGCCATCGAACCCTTTGACTACAACGCGCTGACGGATTTCTCCTTCCCGTATCTCGCGGGCTTCCAGGCGGAAAAGTACAATTTCTCCGCGGACGAAATGAAGGATACCGCAAGGGAGCGGGTCAGACAGGACATCATCAACGCGGCTGTGGGAGAGATCGAAGGCTATGAGAGCGTGAATCTTCTGGACGCGAACGTACAGTTCCTGGAGGAAGCGGCGAATTACGTCATGCTTCCGGTATGGACGCTGAATTATGAGTATATGGGTAAGAGCTATCCGCTGTATATGAACGGACAGACCGGCGTGATCGACGGCGTGCTGCCTGCCAGCAGGCTGAAAGTGCTGGCGCGGTTCCTGATCGCCTTTATCATCTGCTTCGTCATTGCGTTCCTGCTGGGGAGGTTATGATCATGAAAAAGAGATTTGCTGCAGTAATACTGGCATTCTGGGCAGTCCTTATGCTGCGCGGCTTCAGCAGCACATTCACGAAGGGCGCCGCGAATTATGTGTATGATGAGGCGAATATCCTCAGCGACGCGGAAGAAGCGAAACTGAACGAGTATATCGCGTCTGTCAGGGATTCCGCGAAGAGCGATTTCCTGGTCGTCACCACGGCGAACCCCACGACGTCTGACCTGAGGACCGCGGCGGAAGCGGTTTCCGGCGCCTGGGTGCAGGCCGGCAATGGATACGGGGAAGATCATCAGGTGATCCTGTTCTACGTCGATATGGCGAACCGCGGGTATTATCTGGACGAGTACAATGCCAGAGAAAAGTACCGGCTGAGCAATTCCGAGATCGACGAGATCACATACAACATCGAGGATTATTTAAGAAACGGAGATTACGGCACGGCCGCGGGAAAGGCCATTGAGTACGCCGCGGACTGCGCGAAGCCCGGCTTCTTCCAGAGGATCTGGGGCTGGCTTACGGCAGGCCTGGCAGGCGGCGGCATCGCGTCCGGCATCGCGGTCGGAACGCACAATGCAAGGACCTCCACACCGGTACGTCACTATATGACCGGCGGACGCCTGGGCACCACCCGAAGGCAGGACGTATTTACACATACGACGACCGTTGTGCAGCAGAAGCCGCAGATCGAGAACCATACGGGTTCCTCCGGAGGAGGCCATATCTCCGCAGGCGCGGGGAATTCCGCTGGCCACCACGGCGGCGGCGGACACTTCTGATCGCATCAGGCCTTGTATAAAAAGAATCTATAAAAGAGAAACAAAGATCCCGGCAGGTCTACCCGCCGGGATCTTTGTTTCTCTCTTTTTCTTTATGATTCCCGGATCTCCTCCGCGATGCCGTCCAGCATGCCCTGCATGATGTCCTGCATATACTGGGCGATCTGCCTGCGCTGTTCCTTATCCAGCTCTTCTATCCGCACCGGGGTACCGATCCGTATCCTGACGTCCGCGGCTTTCATGAAGGGCCGGTGGTTTTCGAAGCAGTCTTCGGTGTTCCAGAAGACCACCGGAACGATGGGCACGCCGGTCTTTTCCGCCAGCTTGAAAGATCCGCCGTGGAAGGGAAGGAGCGAGGTGTGGCTCTCCTTGTCCTTATTCCGGGTACCTTCCGGGAAGATCACCATGGAGAAGCCCTCTTTGATGAATTCGATGCCCTGCATGATGGTCTTCAGTCCCTCGCGGATGTTCTCCCGGTCCATGAAGAGTCCGTGGTTCAGGGTGATCCACTGGGCAAGGAAGGGGGCTTTTTTCAGTTCCTTCTTCGCGATGAAGCCGGTTTTCCGCTTCATCATCGTATACGCGAGAATGATATCGAAAATGCTCCGGTGGTTCATGATGTATACCGCCGGTTCATCCTCCAGGATATTCTCCAGTCCCCGGATATCCGGCTTCAGCCCGCAGACAAAGGCGCCGGCGCAGCAGAGATCGTGAATAAACCGGAAAGCGATCCGTTCGGTAAGGTCTTTATTGAAAAAGTGAATGATCCACATGCACAGCCAGACCGGCAGGCTCAGAATGCAGGCGATCACAACAAGCAGGGCAAATAGTATGAAGCGGATCATAGCGCATCCTCCTGGTTTTGTTTTTCCCAGTATATCATGACTGCCCGTGAAAGGCAAGAAATTGAGACTTCTGCGCCTGCCGCGGGACATATATCAGCTTGTTTTTTCGCGTACTTTGTAGTAAAATATTAAGAACTGTATACTGAATTACAGTACGAGGGGAGATATGAAAAATGGAATGTACAACGATCCGTGAATTATACAAGAACACAGATGCATACGTCGGCCGGAAAGTAACCGTGGGCGGCTGGGTAAGAAGCAACCGCGACTCGAAAGCTTTCGGCTTTCTGGTCCTGAGCGACGGCACGTTTTTCTCGCCGCTTCAGGTCGTATATCATGACACCATGGAGAATTTCCAGGAGATCGCGAAGGTCGGCGCCGGAGCCGCGCTGATCGCGGAGGGCACGCTGGTAGCGACGCCGGAAGCCCGCCAGAAGTTCGAGCTTCAGGCAGACAGCGTCGTTATTGAGGGCAGCAGCCCCTCGGATTATCCGCTTCAGAAAAAGCGCCACACCCTGGAGTACCTCCGGACCATGACGCATCTCAGGCCGAGAACGAATACCTTCCAGGCCGTATTCCGCGTCCGTTCCCTGATCGCGTACGCGATCCACCGTTTCTTCCAGGAGCGGGATTTTGTCTACGTCCATACCCCGATCATTACCGGGTCTGACGCGGAGGGCGCCGGCGAGATGTTCCAGGTGACTACGCTGGATCTCCAGAAGCTTCCGCAAAATGAGGACGGCAGCATCGACTACACGCAGGACTTCTTCCGCAAGCCCACGAACCTGACGGTTTCCGGCCAGCTGAACGGAGAGACCTTTGCCTGCGCGTTCAGAAATATCTATACCTTTGGCCCCACCTTCCGGGCGGAGAATTCCAACACGACGCGCCATGCCGCGGAATTCTGGATGATCGAACCGGAGATCGCTTTCGCGGATCTTGAGGATGACATGCAGCTTGCCGAAGACATGCTGAAGTATATCATTGCCTATGTGCTGGAGAACGCGCCGGAGGAAATGGCATTCTTCAATGAGTTTATCGATAAGGGCCTCATTGAGCGCCTGAACCACGTCATGAATTCGGACTTCGGCCGGGTGACCTATACGGAGGCTGTGAAGCTTCTGGAGGAGCACAATGACCAGTTCGATTATAAGGTCAGCTGGGGCTGTGATCTTCAGACGGAGCACGAGCGGTTCCTGACGGAAGAGGTCTTTAAGCGCCCGGTATTCGTTACGGATTACCCGAAGGAGATCAAGGCTTTCTATATGAAGCTGAACGAGGACGGGAAGACCGTGGCGGCCATGGACTGCCTGGTGCCCGGCATCGGCGAGATCATCGGCGGTTCCCAGCGTGAAGAAGATTACGACAAGCTTCTTCAGAGGATCAGAGAACTGGGCATGCGGGAAGAGGACTACGATTTCTATATGGATCTCCGCAAGTACGGAACCGTCAGGCACGCGGGCTTCGGCCTCGGCTTTGAACGCTGCGTGATGTATCTCACGGGTATGGGCAACATCCGCGACGTCCTTCCGTTCCCGCGGACCGTGAATAACTGCGAACTGTAAACCGGGCATACAGACAGCTCCCATCGGATCAGGAGGTTTGGATGAAATTTATCCATGCGGCCAACCTCAGGCTGGGTATGACGCCGGAAACGCCGGAACTGAGAGACGTAAACCGCGCCGCGGATCTTCAGGAGGATTTCTGCAAACTCCTGGACGCGGCGGAGAATCTTAAGGCGGACGCGCTGTTCCTGACCGGCAATATTTTCGACCACAAGCCGTCTGAGGATGAACTGAGGCGGCTTGACGGCATGTTTTCCGCGCTCTCCGCGAGGGTCTTCATCGTGCCGGGGGAGCTGGACGCAAGTGAAAATACACAGGCGGTAAAGGATTTCAGATGGAAAAGCGGCGCCAGGGTCTTTGCCGGCGACGCCATCGACCGGGTCTATGTGTCCCGCTGGGATACGGAGATCACCGCGGTGGGATACACGAAGAGGAACTTCCACCTGGTCTCCGGAGGCCGGGTGATCCAGAGCAGCCGGGACGCGGTCAAGATCCTGCTGCTGCCGTTCATCGGAAGCGGATATCAGAGCCCTTTGAAGGCTGAGGACCCGGGCCGGCTTCCGTATGATTATACCGGGACCGGGCAGTACGGATATGTGGACGGATCTGATGAGTATCCCTTATACAGTCCCGGGTGTTTTGAACCGGATACGTTCTCTTCTCAGATGTACCACGGGTTTCTTCTGGGAGAACTGACCCGGGACGCGGAGGGAAACGTCAGCCGCTCCGTACGCCTGATCCGGAACGCGAAACGCGAATTCCGGATCCTTAAGCTGAAACCTAAGTGGGATCAGAGCTTCTCCGAACTCAGGAGCGAGCTTACGGACGCGATGACGGACCTCGGAATCGAGAATATTTACAAGGTCATTCTGGAAAACGATATTCCGCCGGCCTTGTTTTACAGAAAAGAAGAACTGAAAGCGGCTGGAAATGTGACGGAGATCGCGGACAGTGCAACGGAAAGGGAAATGTTTTCGACGCTTCAGAAGCGAGGCGCCGAAGACCTGGTGGGACGCCTGGTGATGAGGTATCTGGAGCCCGGCGGCGGCCTTTCCCAGAAAGCGTTCCGCTACGCGCTGGACGCGCTTCTTGCCGCATACCGCAAGAAAGGGAATTAAGGTTCAGAAGGAGAGAAAGAACATGGTGATTCTTGGACTGAACATAGCTGCCTTCGGCAAGCTGAGCAATAAAGAAATTCCGCTTCGCCCCGGGACAAATGTGATCACCGGGGACAATGAATCCGGGAAAACGACCATTGCCGTATTCCTGAAAAGCATGCTGTACGGCATGGAGGAAGGGGATAACGTTTATGAGCGGTATTATCCTTTTGGCTTTTCCGGTGTCTACGGCGGCAGCCTGACCATCCTTTCGGAAGACCGGGTCTATGAACTGAAACGGAGCTTTCTGAAAAGCAATCCGGATCTTTCCATCACCTGTACGGAGGACGGAGAAGCGCTTGAGGACCCGGAAGGGTGGCTGGAAGAAAACCGGGGCGGCCTGAGCCGCGCGGAATATGAAGCTTCCGGATACATTGCCCAGAACGCGCTGACCCGGGACGCCCAGTGGCTGGAAGAGAGCGGACGCCTGAATGAGGCGGAAAAGCTGGAAGCGGATAACCGGCTGCACTGCATGACGGCGCTGGAGGAGCTTACGGGAAAGAAGACCTCCCTGGAAGCTGAGATCGACGATACGCTTTCGGAACGCGCGGAGAAAGTATTCCGCGCTCGGGAAGAAAAGGAGCTGGCCATCAAGGAGCTCACTTCTGACCTGACCGCCGTCCGGGATGATCTGAATCAGCGAAAGACCTCTCTGGAGCAGGACATCAAGAGCGCGGAGGAAGCGAACACACGGAAGACCGCGGCGCTTCACAGCGCGATGCTTCAGAAGAAAACGCAGCTTTCGGAATTTACGGAGTTCAATGAGACCGCGCTCAGTAAGAGTACGGCGCCGGGCATCATCCTCATGGCGGTCGGTTTCGTCCTCGCGGCAGTGTCCGCGTTTCTCTGGAGCAGCTACCGGATGGAGGGGATCTATCAGTATCTCACCATTGCCGGCTTCCTTGTGACCGCCGCTTTGATCGCGGCAGGGATCATCCTGACGGTTTTCCGCATCAGCAGAAAGAACATCGCTCTGGGACGGCAGTCCGCGGAACGGCAGTACCGTGAAGACGCGGAAAAAGCGGAAGAAGAGTATCAGTATTTTGTGGACCACGTGGATGAACTGGGCGAGCGCGCGAAAGACCGTCCGAGCCGTGAGGCGGCGGTCCGGGAACGGGAGACCCGGGTCCGGGACCTGACGGAGCAGCTGGAGAAGGAACGGGAGGAGCGCTCCCTGATCGATAATGAGGAACAGGAATACCGCGGACTTCTGAAAAAGCAGGAAGAGGTCATTTCAGAAATCGGTTCCGTGAGCGAAGCCATTTCCGCCATGAAGAAGCTGGGACGGCTCCGCGGAGACGGAACGGATGAAAGCTTCAGCACACTGGCGGAAAACTGGCTCCGCCGGATCGCGGGCGGACGGGAAGACAGCATTTCCGTGGAAGAGGACGGCCGGATCGCTTACAGCGGTGAAGGCGCGAGCCTGGTCCCGTTCCGCATGAACAACAGCAGAGCGCAGGAGATCTGCCTGAGCCTCAGGCTCGCGCTGTTCTCCTCTCTGGATCCGGAAGGCCGGCTTCCGATGATCCTGGACGATACCTTTACGGATTTTGATGAGAACCGGCTGGAAGAGCTGATGGACCTGATGAAGCAGAATGAGCGGCAGATCATCGTTCTTTCCTGCCATTCACGGGAAAAGAATACGATTTAACTGGGAGTAAACAGAATGATCAGTGCGAACGGCGTTACGCTGCGTCTTGGCAAGCGTGCCTTATTTGAAGATGTGAATATCAAATTTACGGAGGGAAACTGCTACGGGATCATCGGCGCGAACGGCGCCGGAAAATCCACCTTTCTCCGGATCCTGTCCGGACAGCTGGAGCCTACGAACGGTACCGTGGTCATGACCCCGGGACAGCGGCTGTCCGTACTGGAGCAGAACCAGAATAAATATGACGACGAGGTCGTGCTGGACGCGGTCATGCAGGGCAACGCGCGGCTGTTTGAGATCATGCACGAAAAGGACGCGCTGTACGCGAAGGAAGACTTTTCGGATGAGGACGGCGTAAGGGCCGCGGAACTGGAAACGGAATTCGCGGAGATGAACGGCTGGGAAGCGGATTCGGACGCGGCGTCGCTTCTGAACGGCCTCGGCGTGGATGAATCCCTTCATTATGTGCAGGTCCGCGATCTCAGCGGTTCAGACAAGGTCAAGGTGCTTCTTGCCCGGGCCCTGTTCGGTAATCCGGATATCCTTCTGATGGACGAGCCTACGAACAACCTGGACCTCGCGGCCATCAGCTGGCTGGAGGAGTGGCTGATCAACTTTGAGAATACGGTGATCGTGGTTTCCCATGACCGTTATTTCCTGAACAAGGTCTGCACCGCCATCGCCGACGTGGACTATAATAAGATCCAGCTGTATTCCGGCAACTATGATTTCTGGTATGAGTCTTCACAGCTCATGATCCGCCAGATGAAGGAAGAGAACCGGAAGAAGGAAGAGAAGATCCGGGAGCTGCAGGAGTTCATCCAGCGGTTCTCCGCGAACGCCAGCAAATCCCGCCAGGCTACGTCCAGAAAGCGCGCGCTGGAGAAGATCGAGCTGAACGACATGCGTCCTTCTTCGCGGAAGTATCCCTACATTGACTTCCGGCCGGACCGGGAGATCGGAAATGACGTGCTGGAGGTCCGGAACCTCAGTAAGACCGTGAATGGCGTGAAGGTGCTGGACGATATCAGCTTCACCCTGAACCGGAACGACAAGGTGGCTTTTGTGGGATCGGACGAGCTGGCGAAAACCACGCTTTTCAAGATCCTGATGGGTGAAATGGAACCGGATTCCGGTACCTATAAATGGGGCGTTACCACGTCCCGGGCGTATTTCCCCAGGGATAACGCGTACGAGTTCACGGACGATATCCGGATCTATGACTGGCTGATGCAGTATTCTCCTGTGAAGGATATCACGTATGTCCGCGGCTTCCTGGGACGGATGCTCTTTGCGGGCGAGGACGGAGAAAAGATCGTGCGGGTGCTTTCCGGAGGCGAGCGTGTCCGCTGCATCCTTTCCAAGATGATGATCTCCGGCGCGAATATCCTGATCTTTGACGAGCCCACGAACCATCTGGACATGGAATCGATCACCGCGCTGAACCAGGGCATGATCAAATACCCCGGCGTGATCCTCTTTGCCTGCCGGGACCATCAGCTGGTCCAGACCACGGCAAACCGCATTATTGAGTTCCTGCCTGGCGGCATGATCGATAAGATGACGACCTATGACGAATACCTGGCAAGCGATGAGATGGCGATGAAGCGCCAGATCTACACGCTGGCGGACGCGGATATTGACGACGAGGAGCCGGAAGCGTGAACAGGACCATTCTGAAGCTGATCGCGGTGATCAGCATGTTTATCGATCATCTGGCCGTGGCGCTGAGCCTTTCCGGTATTCTCGGGAGGGATTACAGGCTCCTTTACCGGATCATGCGCGACGTCGGGCGCATGGCCTTCCCGATCTATGGCCTGATGCTGGTGGAAGGCGTGCTGCATACGAGCAATAAGTGGAAATACCTCCTCCGGATGGTGGTGTTCGCGCTGATCTCAGAGCTGCCGTTTGACCTGGCGCTGCGCGGGAAAATGTTCGTGTGGAACCACCAGAATGTGTATTTCACCCTGACCCTGGGGCTTCTGATCATGTTCATGATCCACTGGGCCAGCAGGCTTCCGGGATGGAAAAAACTCCCGGGGCTGGCGCTTACCGGCGCATTCGCTTTAGGCTGCGCGTATCTTTCCGGCAAGGTGCTGCACTTTGATTACGGCATCAGCGGGATCGTAATGCTGACGGTTCTGGGCGTTCTGACGATGCCGCTCACGGAGATCCGGAGCTGGATCCCCTGGGAGAACCTGGTCCGCTGCTTTTTTGTGGCGGCCGCGGTCATCCTGATGACGCCATTTACTTCGAATACGGAATACTTCGCGCTTTTCGCGCTGATCCCCATAGCCTTTTACAACGGCGTCAACGGAAGGATCTCCGGCACTGCCGTGAAATACGCGTTTTATGTGTTTTATCCGCTGCATCTTCTTTTGCTGTGGCTGTGCTTTGTACTGCCGGCGTTCGGCGTACAGATGTGATCAATAATGAAAGTGGTGTGAATGATGAAAAGAGTGACTCTGATCCTGACGTGCCTGTGCCTGATCCTTTCCATGCTGGGAGCTTCTGCCTGCAAGTCGCGTCTGAAGGAGGGTTTCGAAAGAGACCAGAAGCGGTATGCCATCAGTGAATTCCCGCTGGAGGAAGCGTATTCTGAAGCCGAGGGCTATCATTTCCCGAACGTGCCCTGGGGAACCATCATCGGAGAGATCCAGCAGAAGCTGGGCGTGACGATCTCCAAGGTCAACGGCTACGGAGAGAACAATGTGATCTCCTATGACGCGGGACAGCTCCGGGTAAAGCTTCTGGGGCGCACGTCGGACGGCGCCAGCATTGCCTGTGTGGGAGATACCATATACATGATCTCCGTCCTTTTTGAAAGCAACGGGGATGAGATCAATGTGATCAGCCAGAAGGATCTCAGGGATCAGTACGTTGCGAAAATGATAGAAGCCTACGGTGAACCGAGCAACCACGAAAATACGGAAAAGGAGATCCAGGAACAGACCATGTACTATGAGACCTGGTACTGGGACGCGGAGACATCTGACGGGAAAAAGACGCAGATCCAGTTCGGCACCTCTTCTCTTTTGAAGGGCGGCGACCCCGCGTACATGTCTCTGGGAGTGGTCTGGCTGATGGATGAATTAATGAACAGTGAAAGCGTGGAAGAAGAATGAAAACAGCTCCGGACAAGGCGCGCGTTTCCGGGATCCTGAAGCGTCTGGATGAGGCCTACGGGACAGAGGATATTATTTATCTCACCCATGAAAAGGACTGGCAGCTCCTGGTCGCCGTGATCTTGAGCGCCCAGTGCACGGATGCCCGCGTCAATATGGTCACGCCGCATCTTTTCGCGCGTTATGATACACTGGAAAAACTCGCGGAGGCGGATCAGGGAGACCTGGAGGAAGAGATCCGGTCCATCGGATTTTTTCACGCGAAGGCCAAAAACATCATCGGCTGCGCGAAGCGGCTGACGGAAGTGTACGGCGGCAGGGTGCCGGATAACATGGAGGATCTCCTGACGCTTCCCGGCGTGGGAAGAAAGACCGCGAACGTGATGCTTGGGAATGTATTTCATGAACCGAGCATCGTGGTGGATACCCACGTCAAGCGGATCTCGAAAAAGCTGGGGCTGACGGATGAGACGGATCCGGAAAAGGTGGAGTACGCCCTGATGCGCGTGCTTCCGAAGGATCACTGGATCCGCTACAATATGCAGATCATAACCTTAGGGCGCACCATCTGTACTGCGAGATCTCCGAAGTGCGCCGAATGCTTTCTTTCGGATCTATGCCCC
>CADCQD010000230.1 GCA_902803485.1 uncultured Eubacteriales bacterium
AACATGGCAAATACAAAGAAAAAACTTCTGATCATTAATCCCGGCTCTACTTCTACGAAGGTGAGTCTTTTTGAAGATGAAACTTGTTTGTTTGAAAAGAGTTTGTTTCATGAAGCGTCTGTGCTTCTTCAGTATCCGCATGTCAATGGCCAGATGCCTTTCCGTTACCAGGTGATCCTGGATATGCTGAAGGAGGAGGGGTATGAGCCTTCGGAGATCGATGCTTTTGTGGGTAGAGGTGGAAGCGCCTGTACGCAGCCCGGAGGCATTACGATCGTGGATCAGAAGCTTTATGATGATACGGTGGCGGCTGTGGGCGGCTCTGAGCATCCTGCGAAGCTGGGTGTCATGCTGGCCTGGCAGTTTGCTCAGGAGTTCGGCAAGAACGCGTATACGTTGAATCCCACAAATGTGGATGAATATTGTGACTATGCCCGGCTTACGGGGATCAAGGGCGTGTACCGGGTATCTCATTCCCATGTACTGAACCAGAAAGCTGTGGCGGAATTCCATGCGAAGAAGCTGGGAAAGCGTTATGAAGACTGTAATTTCATCGTGGCGCATATCGATGGAGGCATTACTGTCAGCGCGCATCAGAATGGCAAGATGATCGACGGCAATATGGGAGCGGACGGGGAAGGTGCTTTTACGCCTACCCGCATTGGTTCCGTTCCGGTGCTGGCGCTTCTGGATTACATTGACGAACACGGGACTGCGGACGTACGGCTGAAGTGTTCCCGGGCCGGCGGTTTCGTGGACCTGTTCGGCACGTCAAATTCGGATATTATTCATGATCTGGTGGATCAGGGGGACGCGAAGGCTTCCCTGGTATGGAATACCATGATCTATCAGGTATGCAAAATGATCGGAGAAATGAGCGCGGTACTGTGCGGAAATGTGGACGCGATCCTTTTGACCGGCGGCCTGGTCCGCTTTCCGGATATTCCGGAGGGTATTGAAAAGCGCTGCGGGTTTATCGCGCCCATCAGCACGTATCCGGGCGAGATGGAGCAGGAAGCCCTGGCGCTGCCGGCGCTTCAGGTGCTGAGGGGTGAACTGGTGCCCCATACCTATTCCGGTAAGAACGTCTGGAATGGATTCGAAGGGATGGACCTGTAGGTATGGTCCTGTACATGCAATCATACGGGGGATGACAGATATGAGCATGATCGAAATGGTAAAGGCCAAGGCGCGGGCTGATGTGAAGTGCATCGTACTTCCGGAGGGAGATGAGCCGAGGACGGTCGCCGCGGCGGAGGAGATCAGGAGAGAGGGCCTGGCGGAGCCGGTGCTTCTGGGAGATCCGGAAAAGATCAGGGAAGAAGCAAAAAGACAGGAAACGGATCTTTCAGGGATCCGGATCGTGGATCCGGAATACAGCGACAAGACCGAGACGTATGCCGAAACCTTATATGAGCTTCGGAAGGCCAAGGGCCTGACGAGGGAACAGGCGGACCAGCTGGTCCGGGATCCCATGTATTTTGGCATCATGATGGTGAAAATGGGAGACGCGGACGGCCTGGTTTCCGGCGCGGTGCATTCCACCGGCGATATGCTGCGCCCGGCGCTCCAGATCATTAAGACCAGCCCCGGAAATAAGATCGTTTCTTCCAGTTTTCTGATGGACTGCCCGAATAAGAGTCTGGGCGAGAATGGCCTCCTGGTCTATGCGGACTGCGTAGTCATGCCGGACCCCACGGCGGAGGAACTGGCGTACATTGCCATTGCCGCGGCGGATACCGCGAAAAAGCTCTGCGGGATCGAAGTCCCGAAAGTGGCGCTTCTTTCCTTTTCTACGAAGGGCAGCGCAAAGCATGAGATGGTGACGAAGGTACAGAAAGCAACGGCGCTTGCGCATCAGTTGGCGCCGGATCTTCTTCTGGATGGCGAACTGCAGTTTGACGCGGCGCTGGTCCCGGAGGTGGGCGAGCTGAAGGCGAAAGGCAGCCCGGTGGCGGGACACGCGAACGTCCTGATCTTCCCGGATCTTCAGGCAGGCAATATCGGCTATAAGATCACGCAGCGGATCGGCGGCGCGGAGTGTTTCGCGGTGCTCCAGGGACTGGCAAAGCCCTGTAATGACCTTTCCCGGGGGTGCTCCGTCGATGACATCGTTAATACGGTAGCTATGACCGCGGTGCAGGCGCAGTAAACGTCATCAGCGGTACGGGTACGGCAAATGTCAACCGCAGGCGTACAGAATATACAGAAGTTTAATGATCTGAATTCAAAGGAGATCTCCTATGAATCTGAATGAAAAGAAGGGAAGGACCCGCTTCATGATCCTCTGCGGCGCGGTGATCCTCCTGATCCTGATCGCCATCATTGTCATCGGGATCCCGGAGGAGAAGGCCGAGACCATTACAGAGACGATGAAGGACGGGGTCCTGCATGAGGAAAACCGGATCCGCCTGTTTGGCATTCTGGTCAATCCGGCACTGATCTCGGCATACATCGTCACGGGGGTGCTGCTTCTTTCCGCGGCGCTGATCCGGATCTTTGCCCTGCCGAAGTTTAAAGACATTCCGGGGAAATTCCAGTGTGTCATTGAAAAACTGGTGGAGTTCTTTTCCGATATGGCAAAGGGCAACAGCCCGCATAAGACTTCTTTTGTTGCCGCGTATATTTTTACGGCGGGTGTTTACATTTTTTTCAGTACCTTATTTGAACTTTTCGGCTTACAGGTGATCGCGGAGAACGGCAGGTCCATCACGCTGCCTGCGCCGCTTTCCGACATCAATGGCGCTATTGCCATGGGCTTTTTGTCCTATCTGTTTATCCTGGGCGCCGGCATTATCGTGAACGGCGTGAAGGGCGGCCTGGGGGTCCTGAAGGACTTCTCGCTTCCCATTTCCATGAGTTTCCGTATTTTCGGCGCGCTGCTTAGCGGCCTTTTGGTAACGGAGCTGGTGTACTATTATGTGTCTCTCAGCTTTGTTCTTCCGGTCATTGTGGGCGTATTGTTCACACTGCTGCACGCGGTGATCCAGACATATGTGCTGGCGACTCTGGTCTCTGTTTTCTATGGAGAAGCGGTGGAGCCCAGAAAGCCGAAACAGAAAAAAGAAAAGAAATCCAAGAAAGGGTAAGGTAATTACTGTGAAGATGTCAAG
>CADCQD010000231.1 GCA_902803485.1 uncultured Eubacteriales bacterium
CCCTATCTGCTGCATGAACTGAGCCGCTACGGCCATTCCGACATTGCCTGGTCACTGCTTCTCAGGAAGGAATACCCCGGCTGGCTGTACTCTGTATCCCGCGGCGCAACCACCACCTGGGAGCACTGGGACGGCATCAAGCCGGACGGCACATTCTGGGACGACGATATGAACTCCTATAATCATTACGCTTATGCTTCGGTAGCCGACTGGGTATTTGGCGTGGCCTGCGGCATCAAACCATTGACACCCGGTTTTGCCAGGGTCCGCATCGAACCACACCCGGACGAGCGGCTGAACAGCCTCAGTGCGGTGCTGGATACAGTACATGGCAGGATCCGGTCTTCATGGAAATATACTGACAGCGGGATCCGGTACGAGATCGAGACCCCGGTTGAGACAGAAGTGGTCATTGAGGGAAAGAAAAGAATCGTAAATAAAGGAAAATATCTGTTCTGAGGAGAGCATGGGCAGGGTGCCAGACAGGGGGACGGTTCTCCTGGCTTTTAAAGCCAGGAGAACCGTCCCCCTGTCCACATCCCGTCTTTCTTACATCAGGATCGCCGCGGCGTCTTTTAATGCTTCCGCGGTTCCCACGTTGCCCGGGAAAATGATGAAAGAGGTGCCTTCAAACCGGCTCTCCGGCCCCAGTTTCCACACCGGGACTCCCGGCAGGATCTGGCCCATGGCATAAGCGCGGCGGACGTTAAGGGCTTTTGTGCCGATGCCGGAGGAGGTGATGCCGCCCTTTGCCAGAATGAAGCCCGGCTGGATCCGGAGTTTTTCCACAAAGGCGGTGACAGCGTCGGAGATCCTGGCCGCGACTTTCAGTTCGTCCTCCCGATTTCCGGAATTTACCGTAAAGTCTTCTCTGGAGGTGTAAAGGACCGTGGTGGTCCCGTTTTCCAGGGCTGCGTCAAGAAGCGTCTGGACACGCTGCTGTTCTTCCTCGAATTTTTCCTGATGCAGTACGTCTGAGATATCGAATTTGATGTACTGAAGCTGCGGATTTGTTTCCATGAGCCGCTTCAGCTGAGCTGTGGTTTTCTGAGTGTGGGAACCGATGACAATGAGTCCGAGATCATTCACGCCGGTCAGTTCTTCTTTGGTCAGCAGCGGCCGGTCCGGAACGCCTCCCAGCACCTTGGTGGAGGAGGAGGCGCATCTGAAAATGTAGTTTTTCCCGCTTTCCAATGCGTCGATGAAGGCGGTAAAGAAAACTTTCAGATCCAGATAGGACGTGCAGTTCACGATCATTTTTCCGAAATCATGAAGGGCTTCCAGCTTCTTTTGGATGGACTGAAGCTCCATTCCGGATAATTCGCCGAGTGTGATGCTTTCCACGGATTCCTTCGGGACCCGGCCTTCACTTTTTTCTTCGATCCATTCTTTCAGGTTGGAGGAGCGGTAGCTGAAAGTCCAGTCCCGGGCAAATTCCGAATTTCCCACGGGAATCAGGGTCTTCTGGTCCTGTGTCAGATAATGCACGTCGCCGGCGGTGTACCGGCCGCCTTCCGGAAAGAAGGGGATCAGGATCTCGCCGTCAATATGGATATCGTGCCTGTTGAGGACCTCCTGGATAATCGCCGTTTCCAGGGGATAATGCCCCCGAAGGGTGGAATCTCCGCGAAGCATGATGATAAAGTCCCGGCCGGTCAGTTCCGCGGCCCGGATGAGATTTTCCGTAAGCTCCGTATGCAGGCGCGCGGTCTCTTCTGCGGTCAGCGACCGGGAATTGGTCATAACGTAAAACATCCGGTACGGATCACGGAATGCTTCAGCCAATGTTTCCACATCCCACCGGGTATACACATATACACTGTGAGTGGTCTGGATCCCGGTGGGATCATCGTCGAAAACCACCACTTTCCGGTGCTGTTTTTGAAGCGCGGCCTGATACAGCGCTTCCACCCGGTTGGGGTCGTAATCCCGGTTATGCTGAAGTACATCGGCCAGTAATATATTCTGTTCGTTCATGATCAGTACCTCCTGTCACATTCGCATACGAAAATCCTAACGGGCTGCGAGCCCCTTCAGATCAGAAACTCTTTTAAGCCGCGGGCCCCTTCAGATCAGAAACTCCTTCAAGCTGCGGACCCCTTCAGATCAGAAAATCCTAACGGGCCGCAGGCCCCTTCAGATCAGAAACCTCTTAAAGTCACGAGCCCCTTTCGGATCACGGCTTCCTGCTTCTTAATATAGCATAAAACAGAATGATCTGTCATTGGGGAAATCACGTCACGCATTGCGTATTTACTGGATCTGTGATAGTATAAATACGCAGTGCGTACCATCCGCATTCGGAAAGAGGCCTATTATGGATGAGAGTGTAAAGATCAGGGAATTACGGGAAAGCACCGGAATGAACAGGAAAGAATTCTGCAGGTATTTCCGGATCCCGTATCGAACAGTAACGGACTGGGAACGGGACGAAAGGCATGCGCCTGAGTATGTGATGCGTCTGCTGGAATATTATATCCGGACGGAAGGTCTGGTCAGGGACGGGAAGGAGGCAGTATATGAAAAAACTGTTGATCGTGGTCGATATGCAGAATGATTTTATTGACGCGGCGCTGGGAACTCCGGAGGCGGTGGCCATCGTGGAGGCGGTAAAGGAAAAGATCCGTTCATATCCGGCGGAGAATGTGATCGCGACGATGGATACGCACGGGGAGGATTATCTTAAGACCCAGGAGGGACGCAATCTTCCCGTGACGCACTGTGTGAAGGGCACGGATGGATGGCAGATCCGGCCGGATATCGCGGAGCTTCTTACCGGGGCGCGGATCTATGAGAAACCTGCGTTTGGAAGCACCGCGCTGGCGGCGGATCTGAAGGCGCTTTCTGAGAAGGAAGACCTGGAACTGGAACTTGTCGGTCTCTGTACTGATATTTGTGTGGTCAGTAATGCGCTGCTTTTAAAGGCAGCGATGCCGGAGGTCCGGATCTTTGTAGACGCGGCCTGCTGTGCCGGAGTTACGCCAGAGAAGCACCAGGCAGCGCTTGAGACCATGCGTTCCTGCCAGATCTATGTAGTGAACGGGTGACGTATCTTACAGTTTTTCGTTGACATAGTACGCCCGGATCACGCCTTCGGTGATCAGGACGGATTCCTGATGGAAAAATGCGCAGAGATCCTTTGCAAGCTCATTGACCACATCCCGGTCAGCGTCGATCAGCGAAATGACCAGGGAAGTCTCCTGGGTGTAGCGGCCATCTTCATGAATGTAGCCGCCCCTGGCAAGAGAGAATGAAAAAGCGACTCCGTAGCTGCGGCAGACGCCCTGAAGGATCGTGACGTATTTATCCGTGTCATGCTCCTGCTTCATTGTTTCGGAATCATTCAGGCCGACGTAGATCTTGGTTTCGGTCATAAAAACACCTCCTGCATGTGAGTGCAGCCGTACGCGCGGTTTACCGTACCGGATCCCGCGGCGAAAAGCATTATATGTTAAAAATATAAAGTACAGGGGAAAGAAAGTCAACCAGGGTCCGGCGGGCGGACCGGAGCCGGTATCAGGAAGTACAGCGACAAGCGGGCCGGAGCCGGCACCAGGAAATACAGCGGCGGGCCGGAGACGGCATCATACTTATGTGGCAGAAAGGAGAGTTATTTATGAAGGTTACAGCAATCAACACCAGTCCGAGAACGAACTGGAATACGGCGATCCTGGTAAAGGAGGCGGCGAAAGGCGCGGAGGAAGCAGGAGCGGAGGTCGCGTACTTTGATTTATATCAGCTGGAGAAGTTCACCGGCTGTGTTTCCTGTTTCGGCTGCAAACTGGCGCCCGGCGAGGGCAAATGTATCTTAAGGGACGGACTGGCGCCGGTACTTCAGGCCATCCGTGAATCCGACGCGGTGATCCTCGGCACACCGAACTATCTGGGCCAGCCCAGCGCGGGGTTCCGCGCGCTGTATGAGCGTCTGGTTTTCCAGAATATCACCTATGAGAAGGAGCGGCGGCATTATTATGAGGCGAAAACGCCGGCGTTGTTCATCATGACCAGCAATTGTCCGGAGGAGGGCTATATGGAGGGCAGTCTTTACGCGGCGATGCTTGAGTCGTATAAAGGCGGGCTGGAAGGCAGCATCGGCCCCACGAAGGTGCTGATCAGCGGCAATACGCTTCAGGTCAGCGATTACAGCCGTTTCCACTGGACGATGTTTGATCCGGTGGAAAAACAGAAGCGCCGGGAGACGGTGTTCCCGGAGGAAATGAAGAAAGCTTTTGAACTGGGCGAAGGACTGATAAGAAAGTAAAAAGGAAAATACGGGCAGCCCGGGAAAAACGAAGAAAGGAGGGTCCGGAGGCGATGGCATATAGTGAACTGGTCAAGGATTTTGAAAAGATCCGCGCGTATATGCGGGACTTTTTTGTCTATGGATTCCGGACTCGTATGGATTTTGACCGGAAGAGCGCACGGAGCTACGATAATGAGCGGCGGCGGGTGGAGAGCTGGCTGGGAGACGCCATGTCGTTTCGGCAGGATGCTTCCGGGAAATCCGTGTTCATTTCTGTGGACAGCCGGAATACTTTACATAACCCTTTGTATAAGGCGCTGAAGGCGAAAAGCTTTACGGACAAGGATATCACACTGCATTTTTATATTCTGGACGTACTGGCGGAAGGCGAAAAACTGCCTGTGAAAGTGATCGCGGAACGGATCGCGGAGCGCTGCCAGGAGATCAGCCCGGATTTCCTGCCGGACGATTCCACAGTCAGAAACAAGCTGAAGGAATACGTATCGCTGGGACTTTTAAAAATGGAGAAGCAGGGACGGGAACTGCTGTACTTCCGGGCGGACACGTGCTGGAATATGGAGGCATGGAAGGAAGTGCTTTGTTTTGCCTCGGAGGCGATGCCTCTGGGCGTGACGGGTTCCTGGCTTCTGGATAAATATCCTTCGGCAAGCGGGATCCCGGACTATTTCAGCTTCAAGCATCATTACCTGCTGGGAGCGATGGATTCGGACGTGCTTTCGGAACTGCTTTCGTGCAGGAAGGAGAAGAAGTGCGCGAAGATCGTTTTTTCCACCAGGCGCGGGGGTGAGACGTTCGAGACGCTGATATATCCGCTGAAGCTGTACATCAGCACGCGGAACGGACGGGAGTATCTGATGGCGTATAACTTCCGCCTGCGGCGGCCGCGGATATACCGCCTGGACCGGATATTATCTGTACAGCCTGCGGACGTGTTTCCGGGGACAGACAATGGAAGTTCCGAAGATCCGCGGAGTATGCGTCTAAAGGAAGCGGAACAGCTGGATCAGGCCGGAGCCCGCTTTGCGGAACATCTCTGGGGTGTTTCTTCCGGCCGGTTTGACGACCGG
>CADCQD010000232.1 GCA_902803485.1 uncultured Eubacteriales bacterium
AGCCGATGGCTGCGTGGCGGATGTCGTATCCGGCGGTCACGCTCACATCGCCGTCTGTACCGTAATGCGGGGTGAAGATATCCATGACGTAGTCAATGCCGTGCTCAACGGCCTTCTGCCTGAGTTCATTGGTCATGCCCCAGTGATAGGGGAAACGGGAGTCTTTGGCGAATATGGAGACCTTTCGTTCGTCAGAAGTCTGGTCCGGACCTGTGGGCGCGATGTCAATGGCCAGGATATCCCGGGTATCCGCCGGAAGATAGACCGTGCCGTGGCCGATCTCCTCGTAGAACGCGAAGTAGGCATAGACCTTCCTGATGGGCGTCCGGTGTTCCTCCTTCATGGCCTTCATAAAGGTGAGAAGAATGGCAGCGGCAGCCTTGTCGTCGATGAAACGGGATTTGATGTAGCCATTGGTGAAGACGGGTCTTGGATCCAGAGCGATCATATCGCCGGTCTCAATACCGAGGGCATAAACGTCAGCCGCGCATTTCACGTCCTCATCCAGCACCACGCAGACATTTTTCCGGTAATCCGGGAGAGCTGTCCGAAGTTCCTCCTCTGTTACGTGGATGGAATTGGGCGTACGGCAGACGGTGCCGGTAAAGACCTTGCCGTCCCGGTTATAGATCCGGACGTTTTCCGTCACGCAGTAGAAGGGATACAGGCCGCCGACGTTGCAGACGTTCAGTGTGCCGTCCGCGTTCACATGCCTTACCATAAGGCCGATGTCGTCCAGATGAGCGGTGACGGCAATGGGATCGCCCTCTCCGCCGGCGTCCGCGATCACGCCGCCTTTATGGGTGACGGTATAGGTGTATCCCAGATCGTCCAGGATCCCGCACAGGACCTGCTGGAGTTCTTCGTACTGGCCGGTAGTGCTGTCAATGCTTACCAGTTTTTTAAATGTGTTCAGACAGTATTCCTGATCAAAGTGCATCTTGAGTCTCCTTTTCCGTGTATTATTTGTATACGATCTTCCGGCCGTCGGGCTGGAAGGGATGGGCTTTGCTCACGTGTCCCAGCCACTCATAGTCAACGTCGTGTTCGGTATTCCCGGCCTCCAGATCCTTAAGAGCGTCAAGCATCGTATCAAAGAGTTCGGCGCCCATGGGAGCGTCGCTGTGTCCGTGCAGGATCGTATCAAAGGAATCCCGGTATCTGCGCAGCCGCTCCATGCCTTCGATCTGCGTTTTTACCGGCTGTGATTCCGGAAGCTGGAGCCAGAGCTGCTCCACGATTCCGTCTCCGGAGAAGAGGATCCGGTCTTTTCTGTCCAGCAGCGCGATCTCTCCCGCGGTATGGCCGGGAAGGTAGAAGACCTGAAGCTCGAGACCGCCCAGGTCGAAGATGTGTCCGTCTTCGACGTGCGTGAAGGGCGGGAAGACCAGGCCGTTCGCCCGGATGGTTTCCCGGAGCCTGGGTATGCCGTAATCTTCCTCTGCCACCTTCAGATCGGCCAGGTTCATGTAAGCCGCCTCAAAACCCCAGTTTCCGCCCACATGGTCGATGTGTCCGTGGGTATTGACCAGGACCAGCGGGAGACTGGTAAGGGATTCCGCGATTTCACGGATATTGCAGAAACCGATAGAAGTGTCGATGACCATGGCCTGTGTGTTTCCGGCGACGACATAGCAGGTGGCTTCATGATGGTCATCCAGAAGCCATATATGGTCGTTTACAGGTATGATCTCAGGTTTTCTTAACTGAAACATAGGATCTTCCTCCAGGATCGTAGTGTTCGTACAGGGTGCTTTCGCACCTGTATCATCATAGCACAGATTTCAGAAGAACGTTCTTCTTTTTCAAAAGAAAAATGCGGGACTGAGCGGAGAGATCAAAGCGGCCGAAAAGACTGAGTGGAGAAGTCAATGCAGCCGCAGGGACTGAGTGGAGAAGTCAATGCAGCCGGACGGCGCAGAATATGAATTGAATGAAAGGATGATCATGATAGAGACGAATGTACCGTACGCGTTTTTACTGGACAGATTTGTGGAAGCATCCAGAAAGATATTGCAGGATAATCTCCTGGGGATCTACCTGCATGGATCTGCAGTGATGGGCTGTTTTAACCCGTTGAAAAGCGATCTGGACCTGATCATCGTGATACGGGAAACGATGACGGACGAAATCAAGCGTACCTATATGGACCAGATCCTTGCTCTGGACTCGGAGGCGCCGGCTAAGGGGATCGAAATGAGCGTGGTAACACGGGATGTATGTGATCCGTTCGTTTATCCCACTCCCTTTGACCTGCATTATTCAAGAATGCATTCGGAATGGTACCGGCAGGATCCGGAGGATTATATACAGAAAATGAAGGGTACGGACCAGGATCTGGCAGCGCACTTTACTGTCATACGAAAAAGAGGCAGATGCCTGTACGGTCTGCCTATAGGAGAGGTCTTTGGCGAGGTGCCGGAACGGGATTATCTGGATTCGATCTGGAATGACATCTGTGACGCGGAAGAGGATATCACAGAGGACACCATGTATCTGACGCTGAATCTGGCGAGAGTTATGGCGTATTTGAAAGAGAAACAGGTGTTTTCCAAGAAAGAAGGCGGCATGTGGGCGCTTCAGCATCTGCCTCGGGAATATCACCCGGCAGTCACACTGGCGATGCAGGAGTATGAGACCGGTGGACCGGTGCAGTATGATCCGGAGCTCGTTGTAAAGTATGCGAAATATATGCTGGGACAGATCTCCGCGCTGCGGGAACAGATGAATTAAGGAGGCGGGAAATGCAGTTTGGCATGCCGACACTGATCGAAAATCATACCCTGGAAGAGAATATCGCGCTGTGCAGCAGCCTGGGACTCAGCTTCATCGAACTGAACATGAACTTTCCGGAGTACCAGACAGACCGGCTGGAAAAGACGGATCTTTTGCTCCGGGCCGCGGAAAAAGCCGGGATCTGCTACACCATCCATCTGGACGAGAACCTGGATATCGCGGATTTTAACCCCCTGGCAGCCGGCGCGTATCTGGAAACGGTACGTCGGGCCATTGACACCGCCCGGAAGCTCCTGCCCCTCAGGGACCGTTTCGGGGACATCAGCCAGCCGCTGGTCATCAACATGCACATGAACCACGGGATCTACATTACATTGCCGGACCGGAAAGTACAGATGTACGAAAGAGACTTTGATACCTATATCAAATCTTTTACCCGGTTCCGGACGCTGTGCGAGGAATGGATCGGTGAAAGCGACATCCGGATCGCGGTGGAAAATACGGACGGTTTCAGGGACTATGAGAAAAAAGCGGTCGAACTGCTTCTTAAGAGTCCGAAATTCGGTCTCACCTGGGATATCGGCCATTCTCGGGCGGTCAGTGAAACAGACGTGCCGTTTCTGATGGACCATCAGGACCGGCTGATCCATTTCCACATCCATGACGGAACAGAGAAGCCCCCGCGGAACCACCTGGCACTGGGCGACGGGGAGATCGACCTTTCGGAAAGACTGAAACTTGCGGAGCAGAGAAACGCCAGATGTGTACTGGAAACCAAGACCATCGAAGCATTGCAGCAGTCGGTTCGGTGGCTTAGGGAGCGGGAGTACGCGTAATAAAAGAGAGTGGCGGAGATGAACTTAAGATTTGAGAAACTGACGTCAAAAAGCCCGGACTTTGACCTGGTAAAAACACTGTATGAAGAAGCCTTCGCGGAGAATGAGCGCAAGCCGTTTGCAAAGCTTCTGGGCGGGTACAAAGGCTCCGGAGAAGTATATGCCGTATATGACGGAAACCGCTTTACCGGCATGATCTCGCTGTTGACCCTGGAGGATATCACGCATATCCTGTATCTTGCGGTTAAACCGGAATTCAGGGACCGGGGATACGGAACCGGCATCCTCAGGATCCTGAGAAGAGACTGGGCGGGGCAGCGGATCATAGCGGATCTGGAAACACCTGAGGAAGACGCGCCGAATCAGAACCAGCGGAAAAAACGAGTGGAGTTCTACCGGAGAAACGGCTACTGCTTCACAGAAATCGCGTACCGCTGGGAAGACGAAGACTACCAGGTCATGTCCAGCGGCGGCGAAGTCACCAGAAAAGAATTCGGAG
>CADCQD010000233.1 GCA_902803485.1 uncultured Eubacteriales bacterium
CCGTAGGCTTCCGTCTGGATCATGTCCGCCAGAAGACGCGCCAGATCATAGGTATATGTGGGGGTGCCGATGTGGTCGTTCACCACACGGACCGTATCATCCTTTTTTCCCACATTCAGCATGGTCCGGATGAAATTCTTACCGTTCAGGCCGAAGACCCAGGCAATGCGGACGATGAAGAACCGTGTCAGCAGTCCGGATACCGCCTGTTCTCCCAGAAGCTTGGTCTCGCCGTAGTAATTCAGCGGCGCGAAATCCCGGCAGTCCGGTTTCCAGGGCTCAGTGCCCTGTCCGTTGAATACATAATCGGTGGAGATGTACATCATCTTCGCCTGATATTCCTTACAGGCTTCCGCAATATTCCGGGTGCCCTCCGCGTTGATCGAAAGTACCTTCGGTTTATTCTCCTCATCCTCCGCGGCATCTACCGCTGTCCACGCGGCGCAGTGGATCACCGCGTCCGGACGGACTTCGTCCATGACGCCGAACACCGCCGCGCGGTCAGTAATATCCATCTGCCTGTAAGCGCAGGACTCAGCCGCGGATCCGTCACGGATCCCGGCATAATCATCATGGATATCGCTGCCCACGGCTTCGATTCCGCGTTTCGCAAGTTCATTGACCACGTCATGTCCCAGCTGTCCGGCCACGCCGGTCACCAAAACCTTCATGCTTTCCTCCTGCTATTCAGAACCACGGTCACAATTTGCCATACATCTTCTCGAAATAATTCTGATACTCTCCGCTAATGATGTTTTCCCACCAGCTGCGGTTATCCAGGTACCACTGAATGGTGCCGGGAATACCGGTATCGAAATTATAGACCGGCTTCCAGCCAAGCTCTGTCTCCAGTTTTCTGGGATCGATGGCATATCTTCTGTCATGTCCCTTCCGGTCAGTCACATGCTCGATCAGGGATTCCGGCTTATCGAGCGCCCGGAGAATGGTCTTTACGACCTCCATATTCGTGCGTTCGTTATGGCCGCCTACATTATACACTTCACCCTCTCTGCCCTTTCTGACGATGAGGTCGATGGCTGTGCAGTGGTCGTAAACGTGGAGCCAGTCCCGGACATTCAGTCCTTCTCCGTAAACCGGAAGCTTCTCATTCGCCAGCGCTCTTGAGATCATCAGCGGGATCAGCTTCTCCGGGAACTGGTAGGGACCATAGTTATTCGAGCACCTGGATACGGAGACCGGCAGTCCGAAGGTCCTGTAATACGCCAGCACGAAGAGATCGGCTGAGGCCTTGGAGGAAGAATACGGACTGGAGGTATGAAGCGGCGTTTCCTCAGTGAAGAACAGGTCCGGCCGGTCTAAAGGCAGATCGCCGTAGACTTCGTCTGTGGAAACCTGATGATACCTCCTGATGCCGTATTTGTTGCATGCGTCCAGAAGGACCGTGGTCCCCAGGACGTTCGAGCGCACAAATACACCCGGGTCCTTGATGCTGCGGTCCACGTGGGTCTCTGCAGCAAAGTTGATCACGACGTCGAACTTTTCTTTTTCAAACAGGTCAAAGATAAACTCGCGGTCTGCGATGTCCCCTTTGACGAAGCTGTAATTCGGCTTGTCTTCCACCGGCTTCAGCGTCTCCAGATTCCCTGCGTACGTCAGCAGGTCCAGGTTTACGATCTGGTCTTCAGGATACGTATTCACCATATAGTGTACAAAATTACCGCCGATAAATCCGGCGCCGCCGGTTACCAGAATTTTCATATTTGATACCCCTTATCTGTCAATATATTTTCCATCCAGGATGTCTTTTAAGTAAGCGCCGTACTGGTTCTTCTTATAGATCTCATAGATCTCCGTCAGCTGCTCGCGGCTCATCCATCCGTTCAGGTACGCGATCTCCTCAATGCAGGCGATCTTCCTGTGCTGGTGCGTTTCGATGGTCCGGACGAAATTCGTGGCGTCCACCAGAGACTCGTGCGTTCCGGTATCCAGCCAGGTATAACCCTGTCCCAGAAGTTCTACCGCCAGATCTCCCTCTTCCAGATAGATCCGGTTCAGGTCCGTGATCTCCAGTTCGCCCCGCTTGCTGGGTTTCAGCCCTTTCGCGTATCCGACCACACGGTTGTCATAGAAATACAGGCCGGTCACACAGTAGTTGCTCTTCGGATGCTCCGGTTTTTCCTCAATGGAAATGGCTTTGCCGTTTTCATCGAATTCCACGATGCCGAAGCGTTCCGGATCATCCACATAATAGCCGAAGACCGTAGCGCCGTGTTCCCGGGCGGCAGCGCGCCGTAAACGGGAGTCCAGGCCGTGGCCGTGGAAAATATTATCTCCAAGCACCATGGCGCAGGCTTCTCCGCCAATGAACTCTTCACCAATGATGAACGCCTGGGCGAGACCATCCGGTGACGGCTGGACCGCGTAGGAAAGGTCCACGCCGAACTGGGATCCGTCTCCCAGAAGCGCCTGGAATCTCGGGGTATCATCCGGGGTGGAAATGATCAGGATCTCGCGGATCCCGGCCATCATCAGCACCGAAAGCGGATAATAGATCATGGGTTTGTCATAGATAGGCAAAAGCTGCTTGGATGTCACTTTTGTCAGCGGATAGAGCCGGGTGCCGGATCCGCCGGCTAATATGATACCTTTCATATGGCTTCTCCTTTCGTTTTATAAGTACATAAAGGTTTCCGTGACAGGAGATCCGTCTCTCCTGCCGCTCCGCCTTTCCTGATCACGGAATCAGAACAGCGGGCTGTCCGGCGTATCCACTTCTACGCCGATATAGCGGCACGCGTCCTTCAGCGCTTCCACATAGTCGCCGTAAACGCCGATCAGATGATGAATGTACGGCCCGTACATGAATTTCTTCTCCCAGCGTACCCAGTCATCCACCTTCAGCCAGACATAGTTGCCGTTGGTAACGGGGCCGTCGATGCCTTCGCCCTTTCCGATGAACAGCTTGTAATTACCACCCACGCCGTCAAAACGGATGGTGGTGATCTCACCGTTCTTTATGGGATAATAGCCCTGGCCGCCTTCTACGATGTAGCCTTCCGCACCTTCCTTTTTCAGGGATTTCGCGAAGGGCCCGCAGTGCCACAGAAGCTCGCAGTTATCGTCTTCCGGATGGCGGATGGTCAGGTCCGCGATGAAACTGGGCTGCGTGTTTCCGGTGGCGCCGATGGCAAGGAGCGAACTGATGGCCGCGTGCACGTCAGTCTCGCAGGCCGCGGGCAGTCCCCGGTCATGAAGGTCGCCCAGGACGAAGCAGACGCCGATGCCCAGAAGCGAGCGGAAGGAATTCCAGCATTCGCATGCCAGCGCGTTGCAGCCATGGTCTCTGCAGATCTCAAGAAGGGCCAGCTCGAACGCTGCCGTAGCATACTTCCTGTCTCCGAGTCTGGACATGTCGATGGTCTTTTCAATATCCGCGACCATCGCGTCCACGTCTTCTTTCCTGTTCTCCAGAATATATTCCGCGGTATTGGAAACCGTGGTCGCTGTGATCGGCACGATCTCAATGCCGAATTTTTCCAGGAGCTCGCCTTCATTCACGATCACGCTCATGAACTGGGAAGGACGGACCGAGATCTGCGCGACTCTCGCGCCGCGGAAATTCTTTACGATATTCGCGGTGGAGATAAACTGCTTAAAGCCCTCTTCAAATGCCTTATCGGTGGGCGCGCAGTTTTCAATATAGGTATACTTCACGCCGTAACGCTGAAGCACCTTGGTGGCGGCAAACAGGCCGCACTGTACGTCCAGCGGACGCTGGCAGAGTCCGTCCGGCATCGGATCCCGGGGACCCCATACCAGTACGGGCACATTCAGTTCCTTTGCCACTTTCGCAACGGCTTCCTCCTGGCCGAAATTCAGGAACGCAAAGAACAGAGCGTCCACCTTCTGCGCTTTCATGTATTCCGCGACCATCACGCCGTCACTGTAGTCGGTCATGACCTTGTCCGCGGGCATCTCAAAGACTTTTTTGCCCCACATCATGGTCTTGGGCGGGAATTTCAGTTTGTCCGTGGATACCAGTTCGATATCGCATTCCTTCACCAGCTTTTTCAGGACCTTGTCTACAGCCTTTTTATTTTCCAAAAAAGCCGGATCCGAGAAAGAATCGCGCCGGTTCGGCACATAACCCAGGCGGAGACGCGGTCTCTCAATTCTGAACTCCATAATTTTCCTCCTTGTCGCTATTGATCTTTCTGTAGATCCATGTACGCGCTGACCGCCAGGCGGTCGCATCTCTCGTTTTCCGGGTGTCCGGCATGCCCTTTCACCCAGGTGTAGTGTACTGTGTGCGCTTCGGAAGCCGCAGCGAGCCGCTCCCAAAGATCAATATTTTTCACTTCATTGGCTCTTCCGCGCCTGAAGTTCTTTGCCTGCCATTCTGTAAGCCAGCCCTGGTTCATGGCATTCACCAGATACTGGGAATCCGAGTATACATAAACTTCGCAGGGACGCGTCAGGTGCTCCAGGCCGATGATCACGGACAAAAGCTCCATCCGGTTATTCGTGGTTTCCGGAAAGCCTTCGGAGTATTCCCGTTCATGGACTGTCCCCTTCGGGTCCGTATAGCGGAGAATGGTCCCGTATCCGCCGGGGCCGGGATTTCCGGAGCAGGCGCCGTCCGTAAACAGTTCCACCTGCGTCAGAGTTTCCATACGCCCTCCTTTTCAAAGCGTTCCGCGGAACGTTTTGCGGCCTCCGTCACCGCCGGGTCGTAACCCATGACGGAAAGGAGGCGGATCGCATTTCGTGTTTCCGATCTCCCTTTCTTCAATATATAGTTGAAAACCACATTTCCGTCAATGATTTCTTCTTCAAAATGATAATTTCGGTACAGGTCTTTAAGGATGAACGTAAGTTCAATGTCATGGGTCGCCGCGAAGACAAAAGCGCGCTGCTCCGCGAAGCTTCTCAGGATCTCTGAGGATGCCGCGATCCGTTCCACCGTATTCGTACCCCTCAGGACTTCATCCACAAAAAGGAGCACCGGCGCGCCGGAACCCGCCGCGTCCAGGATCCTTTTAATGGAACGGATCTCTACGATATAGTAGCTTTCTCCGGACATCAGATTGTCCTGAAGCGCCATGGAAGAAAATATCCGGTACATCGGCGCGTGATATTCATGCGCGGGTACTGTTACGATGGTCTGGGCAAAAAGCGCGGATACCGCGCATACCCGGAGGAAGGTGGATTTTCCGGAGGCATTGGAGCCTGTCAGAAGTACCGGTCCGTCTTCCCGGATGGAGTTTGCCACAGGGTCTGGTATCAGCGGATGATAACCGTCAATGACAGCGTACGAGCGCTCCGTATCCGGAAGGAAATCTCCGGTACAATAGAACGGCAGAAGTTCCCGGAAGGACGCGACTGAGATCATGGATTCCAGATACCCTAGCGTACGGATCATCCGGAGGATCTCCGCCTCATGATCCTTGACGGTGCCCACCATCCGGTTGAAAACCACGAAATCCAGATGCGTCATCATCAGGAAATACTCAAATAGCAGGCTCAGAAGGTCCAGGCTTACGTTTCCTCCGGAAGTACCCAGCCACTTAAAGGATTTTTCAATGCCCTTCAGCGGCTTCAGATCCTCTTTCAGTCTGTCAGAGTACTTCTTTAGAGGCCCTTCTCTGTGCTGCGAGATCCGCATCGCGGCTTTTGTGAGATAAGATACCGCGGAAAGAGACAAATAATACGGTTCGATGACGCTCTTCTCACGGTAATACGTAACGATGTTAAAGATCAGAACGGCGATCAGGATGATCACTCCGGCTGCCGGCCGGAGGATGCAGACTGCCACCGCCAGAAGGATCAGCAGTACATGGTACAGATAATGAAACGCCGGCTTCAGCTGAAGTTCCCGGAAATGATCCAGGAACTCCACCAGCGAGAACTTCTTCGTCCTGCCGACGGCCGCGTAATCCATGGAGATGGATTCACGGATCTCCTTCTGATCCCGGAAAAATTGCGCCAGGCGGTCACGTTCCTTCAGTTCCTCTTCGTCAAAACAAGGCGTGCGGAGAATGGAATACAGTTCTTCTTCTCCCGCGGATGAAAGTGTATGATTCAGCGCTTCGAACAGGTCGTCCATTCCCAGATCATTCCAGGTAATGTCGTCAATGGTAAAGTCCCCGTCTTTGCGCGTATGTTCAAAATAAGCGGAAAGCTTATGATAATCCTCTTCAGAATACTCTCTTTCAGAAACATTACCGTACGTGCTTCTGACGAGCTTCTTAAGCTTTGCGCGTCTTCTCCTGCCGGTCGTCGCAGTATTGTAGATCATAAAGATCAGCACTGCAGCCGCGGCTCCGATATAAACGTAGATCATTCTAAACTCCAGGGAATGGCCGGATCATCAGGCGTATGCCCTGCCGTCCGGCTTCTTAGCTGATGAAAGGCTGCCGCGGTAACCCACGGCAGCCTCCCTGTCAGAGCCTCCGATCTTTTGCTTTGGAAAATCCTGAGCACCGGATCTTCGCTCTCATTTTATTACTTGCAGTAATCATATTTCTCACGGCCTACATAGCTGGTATGCAGATCATGATGCGCACGTCCCTTGCCGTAGCCTTCGGTGTACCACTCGCTGTACAGAACCTTCAGGCCAGGATTCTCATGGGATTTACGAAGCGGCATTTCCTTGTCCTGATCGTACAGAGCCTTCGCGCGAACAGCCTTCAGATCTACCGTGTCGCGGATGTACTGCGGCTGATACGGCTGTCCGCCGCCATTCACGCAGCCGCCCGGGCAGCCCATGATCTCGATGAAGGTCCAGCCGTCC
>CADCQD010000234.1 GCA_902803485.1 uncultured Eubacteriales bacterium
CAGATAATCATTGCCCAGTCCGTGCATTTTTGTAAAGTGCATACTGATCTCTCCCTTATTCAGCGTCAATCGTGGACACTCCCAGCGTGACTTCTTCCAGAACGTCCAGGAGCAGCCGTACGGTATCCAGTGAAGTCAGCATGGTGATATTATTCTGCGCCGCCGCGCGGCGGATGGCGACCCCGTCGCCATAATGGACTCCTGATAAAATAGCCCTGGTATTAATGACGTAACTGACATAGCCTGCACGGATGGAGTCCAGGACTTCCTCGCTCCCTTCACTTGGCTTATGCCGTATTCTTGTACGTATACCATTCGCGTTCAGGACCTCTCCTGTCAGCGTTGTTGCTTCAATATTGAATCCCATATTGTAAAAGCGCCGGATCAGAGGTACAGTTTCCTCTTTATCTTCGTCCGCGACACTTACCAGGACTGTGCCGTAATTGCGGAGCGTCAGTCCTGCGGCGATCATTGCCTTATATGCTGCCCTGTGAAGCTTTGCATCATAGCCGATGGCTTCACCGGTCGATTTCATTTCAGGAGAAAGATACGCGTCCATTCCCGCCAGTTTTGAAAAGGAAAAAGCAGGTACTTTGACGTAAAAACGCTTCTTTTCCCTGGGATAACGTTCAAAAATACCCTGCTCCTGAAGCGAAATGCCGAGCATCACCCGAGTACCGATATCCGCAAGGCTGTATCCGGTCGCTTTGGACAGAAACGGCACGGTTCGTGACGACCGGGGATTCACCTCGATCACATAGACTTTTTCCGAACTGTCTACGATAAACTGTATGTTGTACAGCCCGACAATGCCGATACCGAGGCCAAGTTTTTCTGTATAATCGAGAATCGTCTGCCTGACTTTTTCCGAAAGGCTTAAGGAGGGATAAACGCTGATGGAATCTCCCGAATGGACGCCGGTCCGTTCCACAAGCTCCATGATCCCTGGAACGAACACGTTCCGGCCATCGCAGACGGCGTCCACCTCCACTTCCTTGCCCTTGATATACCTATCCACGAGAACAGGCTTGTCCGCGTCCACCGCCACAGCGCTTTTCAGATAATCCCACATGGATTCTTCTTTCGCCACGATCTGCATGGCACGTCCTCCCAGCACAAAGCTCGGACGTACCAGGACAGGGTAACCGATCTCTCCCGCTGCCCGGATGCCGGCTTCTATACTGGTCACCGCCTGGCCTTCAGGCTGCGGTATTTGAAGAGACAGCAGGAGTTTTTCAAATGCGTCGCGGTCTTCCGCCCGGTCAATGGCATCACGATCCGTACCGATGATCGTCACACCGCGGTCCCGCAAAGGCCCGGCAAGGTTGATCGCTGTCTGGCCGCCCAGCGTGACGATCACTCCCTCCGGCTGCTCCAGCATAATGATATTCATTACGTCTTCTGTGCAGAGAGGCTCAAAGTAAAGCTTGTCAGCACAGGTATAATCCGTTGAAACAGTCTCCGGATTGTTGTTGATAATTATCGCTTCATAGCCTGCTTCACGGATCGTCTGCACAGCGTGGACAGTTGAATAATCAAACTCTACTCCCTGCCCGATGCGGATAGGTCCGGAGCCGAGGACAATGATCTTTCTTTTATCAGATACCTCGGATTCGTTTTCCTCTTCATAGGTGGAATAGAAATAGGGAATGTAGCTGGCAAATTCGGAAGCGCAGCTGTCGATCATCTTGTATACGGGCAGGATCCCCAGGGAGACCCGGAGCCGGAAAACATCCATTTCGCTCAGATTCCACAAATACGCGGTCTCCTTATCAGAGAACCCCATCTTTTTTGCTGAATAAAGCTCCCGGGAGTCCAGCGGATGCGCCGCGATCTCCTGCTCTTTCCTGACGATGCGGAGGATCTTGCGGACGAAGAAGCGGTCGATTCCCGCAGCCCTGCTGATGTTCTCCACGTCTGAACCCCGCCGCAAAAGCTCCGCGATGGCATAGATCCGGTCATCGGTCCCGGTTCTGATATAGTCAAGCAGATCCTCGGTTTCCCGGGAATCAAATTTGGGCAGATGAATATGATACGCGCCGGTCTCCAGCGACCGGATCCCCTTAAGAAGGCTTTCTTCAAACGTTCTTCCGATGCTCATCACTTCGCCTGTGGCTTTCATTTGCGTGGAAAGCGTATTATTGGCGTCCGCGAATTTATCAAAGGGAAACCGTGGCAGTTTGGTAACGACGTAATCCAGCGCAGGCTCAAAAGAAGCCGGAGTATTTGCCAGCATGATCTCATCCAGGGTCATGCCGATCCCGATCTTCGCGGATACTCTGGCGATCGGATAACCGCTCGCCTTTGAAGCCAGCGCGGAGGACCGGGATACCCGGGGATTCACCTCGATCAGGTAATAATGAAAGGATTCCGGATCCAGCGCGAACTGCACATTGCAGCCGCCTTCGATCTTCAGCGCGCGGATGATCTTCAGCGCGCTGTCTCTCAGCATCTGATATTCTTTATTGGTCAGCGTCTGAGAGGGACATACCACAATGGAATCCCCTGTATGGATCCCGACAGGGTCCAGATTCTCCATGTTGCATACCATGATGGCAGTATCATTGCTGTCGCGCATGACCTCATATTCGATCTCTTTATATCCTTTGACGCTCTTTTCCACCAGTACCCGGTGTACCGGAGAGATCTCCAGAGCGTTCTTCATCAGCACCGCAAATTCTTCAGGATCGTCAGCAAAACCGCCGCCTGTACCGCCAAGTGTAAATGCAGGACGCAGCACCACCGGATAACCGATCCTTTGGGCGATTCCGTATCCTTCTTCAATAGAGGCCGCGGTATCGGAAGGCAGTGTAGGTTCCCCCAGAGATCTGCAGAGCTCTTTAAACTGCTCTCTGTCTTCCGCCTGCTCAATGGATGCGCTTCTGGTTCCAAGCAGTTCCACGTGGCATTCTGCCAGAATGCCTTTTTTCTCAAGCTGTATGGCAAGATTCAATCCTGTCTGGCCTCCGATTCCGGGAAGGATCGCATCTGGCCGTTCATAGCGGATGATCTTCGCTATGTATTCCAGAGTCATGGGCTCCATATAAACTTTGTCCGCAATGGAGGTGTCGGTCATGATCGTTGCCGGATTGGAATTGCAGAGAATGACCTCATAACCCTCTTCCTTCAGGGCAAGGCAGGCCTGCGTTCCCGCATAGTCAAACTCCGCCGCCTGCCCGATCACGATAGGTCCGGAGCCGATGACAAGGATCTTCCTGATGTCTGTTCTTTTAGGCATGAATGCTGTTCTCCTTCATCATCCGGATAAAACGGTCAAACAGATGCGTGCTGTCCTGCGGGCCGGGCGCGCTCTCAGGATGATACTGGACACTGAATACCCGGTCTCTTTCACACCTGACGCCCTCTATCGTACCGTCCAGCAGATTGCGGTGTGTTACCACAAGCGGAGTGTCTGACAAACTGCTCTCCTCCACAGCATAAGAGTGGTTCTGAGAGGTGATCTCGATCTTGCCGGTTTCCAGATCTTTGACCGGATGGTTGCCGCCGCGGTGTCCGAATTTCAGTTTATACGTCTTGGCGCCATAGGCCAGAGAGATGATCTGATGCCCCAGGCAGATCCCGAAGACCGGATATTGTCCAAGGAGCGAGCGGATCGTTTGAACCGTCTCCGGCACATCCGCCGGATCGCCGGGTCCATTGGATATAAAAACCCCATCCGGATGAAGAGAACGGATCAGATCCGCGTCCGTATTCCACGGCACCACGGTCACACGGCAGCCCCGTTCCGTGAGATAACGAAGAATACTGCGTTTCATTCCGCAGTCGACCGCCGCAACATGGAAAGGGGAATCTGCCGCGCCTTCTGTCCATGAAACATGGCAGCTGACCCGGGAGACAGTGTCCCGCGGCATAATATAGGAACGCAACTTCCTCATTCCCTCGGCAAGCGGCGTTTCCGCCGAGGTGAAGAGCGCTCTCCGGCTGCCGGAATCACGGATGGACCGGTTTAATCTCCGGGTATCGACACCGCTGATCCCGATGACGCCATACTGCCGCATCACTTCACAAAGCGTCTTTTCTGAACGAAAATTCGACGGTTCGTCATTATATTCATGAACGACCAGC